>CAYRII010000115.1:0-8359 GCA_964424245.1 uncultured Terriglobales bacterium
CTGCGCGTCGGGCCTGCCCTCAGCGGCAGCGGGCCAGCACCAGCGTAATGTCGTCGGGCTGCTCCGCCGCACCAATCCAGTCGTAGACCGCCGCTGTCACCGCGCCGCTAATCTCCTCCAGTGGCCGCTCGCGGTGACCGCGTACCAATTCCACCAGCCGCTCCTGGCCGAACTCGCCAAACTCGTTTTCCGGCTCGATGATGCCATCGCTGAAGGCCACAAAGATGTCCCCCGGGCGCAGCCGCACCGACTCCTCCTCGTGCGTAGCATTTTCAAACAGGCCGATCACCAGCCCGCCTGCCTCCAGCCGGTCGAGCGAGCCGTCGGCGCCCAGGATCAACGGCGGCAGGTGCCCCGCGTTGGAATACGTCAAGGTGCGTTCCCGGCCGTCATAGAAGCCCAGAAACAACGTGGCGTATTTTTCGTCCGTGGTGGTGAGGTAGAGGTGGCGGTTCAGCAGCCGCAGCAGCGTCGCCGGCGAGGGCCTGCCGTTTACATTCCCATAACCGGCGTGCCCCGCCGCCACGTTCCCCGGTGGGAGCGTTTGCAGGTGCACCGCTTCCATCTGGTAGGCGCGCACCGCGGAATGCACGGATGCCATCAGCAGCGCCGCAGAAATTCCCTTGCCGCTGATGTCGCCCACCGCGATCCCCAACTGCTCCTCGCCGGCGGTGAGAAAGTCAAAGTAGTCTCCGCTCACGCTGCGCGCCGGCCGGCAGAAGCCATGCACTTCCAGCGACTGTAGCTGCGTCAGCACCCGCGGAAAAAGCTGCTCCTGGACCTCCTGGGCGATGGCCAGTTCGCTCTGCATGCGTTCCTTTTCCTTCTGTTCCACGATCAGGCGCTCCAGCGAGCCGGTCATGGAGTTGAACGAGCTCTCCAACTCCGCCAGCTGGTCGCGCGAGCGCACCTGGATGCGGTGGCTCAGTTCGCCGCGGTTGATGCGCTCCGTGGCTTCGTAGAGCGCCGCCACTGAGCGCGTGATGGTGCGCGTCAGCCCCAGCCCCACCAGCAGCGCCAGCAGCTCGATCACCGCGAAGAAGATCCCCACTCCGGCCAGGAAGATCAGCGCGGCGTTGGCAAACTGCCCCAGGGTGCCGAACAGCCGTCCGTACAACGCTGAGGGGCGCGTGCGCACTGTGAAAATCCCCGTCAGGGACTCTCCCGTCTGCCAGTCCACGTAGGGAAAAACCGCTCCGAAGGTCACTTCGCGGTCCAGTTGCTGCGTCGGCGGCGCCAGCGTTCCTCCGGCAACAGACGGGAACAAACCGCCGGGCTCCTCCGCCGGCGCCACCACCACCTGCGCGCCGGACTTGCTCTCCACGGCGAACAATGCGTCCGGCAACTTCTGTTCCGACGTTTCCGGCGTGCCCCCTGCCGCGGGTTTCTCCGCCTTCAGATAAAACGTCGCCACGCCAATGTTGCCGGAGACGCGGTTCAGCAACGCCTCGTCCAGGGGCACGCTCGAAATCACCAGCAGTTTCTCCGTGCCCACCGGAACCGTGGTGGCCACGCGCAGCCAGAGCTTGCCCTGGTCACGCACCGCGCTGCGGGCCTCCTCCTGCATCCACTCCGGCCGTGCCAGCGCGCGCCCCGGCGTTGTGGCCTGCAGCACGCGCGGCCGCCCGCGAAACCACGCCGTCACGTCCCGCCGGCCCGTCAGCCGCAACGGCTCCTCCCTGGTGTTCTCCTCCAGCGCCGGCAGAGCGCCCCCAGAGGTGGAAAGGCCGCGCTTCAGATTGTTGGCCAACTCCGCCGCAATCGCCTGGTTGGCCGCCTCCAGGCTGCGCAACTCGGTTTGCAGGTCCTGCGTCACCAGGTAAGTAGCGAACTGCCCGGCGAAGATGTATCCGGAAATCAGCGCCATCAGCGCCAGCAACCCAACGGGAATCACGCCGATAAAAACGTAGGTCACCAGCAGGCGGTTGCGCAGCCGCCACAGGAGCCTTCTGCGGATCCACCGCACCAGCAGGATGCTGAACAGCGCCGCCAGCACCAGGTTCAGAAAGCGGATCCAGCCGCCCCAGCGGTCCCCGGCGCCCGGCCCGGGAGCCAGCGCCACCCATCCCTGCTGCGCCACAAACAGCACCAGGTCCACCAGCAGCAGGTAGAGGGCAAAGCGCGCCAGGCCGCTCTCCGGAATCAGCCGGGAGAGCGTGCGCCGCAGATAGGGGGTGAGATTCATGCGCCAGTGGACCCGAAAACGCGCGCCTCGCGCCGCAAAGCTGGATTATAGTCCGTCACTCTTCGTCTCAGAATACGGACGGCGGGTGTGCCGCGTTCTCAGATTTCGGGGTAAAAGTCGAAGAACGCCTCGATGCTGGCGCGCAACTGCTTTTCGATGTCTTCCTTGCTGCCTTCGAGGATGTGCATGGTCACGCGCGCCTTGCGCCCGTTCTTCAACTCCACCGGCGCCTCGCCCACCTCCACGATGTCTTCCGCGGGCAGAAGACGCATGCCGTATACCAGCGTCAGGTTGGCCATGGCGCCAGATTCTAGCAGGCAGCCCCCGCCCGAACCTATCTCGTCAGGTGCCGCTGCGCAACTGTGTGGTTTAGAATCGCCTTGTGTACGTCCCCGCAAGACTTGCCGCTGTTGTTTTCGTCGTCCTGACACCTGCGTTCCTGCCCGCGCAGGAGAAGGTCCCGGACGCGCCCAAGACCCAGGTGCGCATCAATTACCTGAACGTTTGCACACCCTCGGAGGCCGAGCGCCAGCAGATGGAAGCGGCGCTCAAGCGCATTCCGCTGCGCGCCCGCTTTGCCGCCGACTTCGAGATCTCCCGCGGCCGCAGCACCCTGCCCGACGCCCCCGTCTCCCACTGGGTGCGCATCCGCCGCGAGTTCCCGGACGACAGTCCCTTCAGCAGCGTGCAGTACTCGGTGAGCGTGGACGAACAGAGCATCATGGAAACTCTGGTCTTCCGCGTGCGCGACCCCAAGGACGTGCTCATGGTCTCGCTGCAGGACACCGTTGCCGCCACCACCGACGTTGCCGCCGCGCTTTCCGTGAATACGCCCGCCAACCGCGTCAAGGTGGAGCGCTTCGGGCAAAGCTCTCTGGCTCTTTCGCGCTGCCCCGCCGCCGACCAGTCCACCTACGAGCCCCTCTTCCGCGCTGCCTCGGAAATTCTGGCGCGCTATCGCGCCTCCCTCAACGTGCGCCGCACCGTGCCCGGCGATTTCGCCCGCCTCGGCGTGCGCAAGAAGCCCGCCCCCGCCCCCCAGAAGGCCGCCGAGCCCTCCGCCTCCAGCCCCAACTAAGTGTGGTTTGGGAATAGGTTTCGGAGGGGCACGGCTTCAGCCGTGCCGTTCCCGGGCCCCATAAACACGGGCTTTAGCCCCTGAGGTATGGAACCGACGTCGCAGCAAACCATTCTTGAAACCAGTTGCGGACATCGCCGGAGCCTGCTCCGGCCGCCGGAATCCATTCTTTCTGCCGTTCATCCAATACAATGTCGCCGCACGGAACCTGCGGGTTTCCGCGTCGCGGGCAACGCAAAACAAATCTTTGGAAAGAGCGTACTCTTCGAAACTCATGGCCGATTCCATTCGCGACACCGTCATTCTCGGCTCGGGATGCTCCGGGCTCACCGCAGCGCTTTACGCCGCCCGCGCCAACCTCAAGCCTCTGGTCATCGAGGGCCATGAGCCCGGCGGCCAGCTCTCCCTCACCACCCTCGTGGAAAACTTTCCCGGCTTTCCCGAGGGCATCCAGGGACCGGAGCTCATCGAGAACATGAAGAAGCAGGCCGCGCGTTTTGGCGCCGAGTACCAGACCGGCCACCTAGTCAGCGCCGATCTCTCCCAGCGACCCTTCACCCTCAACCTGGGCAAGGAAACCATTCAGACGCGCACGCTCATCATCGCCAGCGGAGCCTCAGCGCGCTGGCTGGGACTGCCCAACGAGCAGGCGCTTATCGGCCACGGTGTCTCCTCCTGCGCCACTTGCGACGGCTTCTTCTTCTCCGGCAAGCCTGTGGTCGTGGTCGGCGGCGGCGACTCCGCCATGGAAGAAGCGCTCTTCCTCACGCGCTTTGCCACCGAGGTTGCCCTCATCCACCGCCGCAACGAGTTCCGCGCCTCGAAAATCATGCTTGACCGCGCGCAGAAGCACGAAAAAATCAAGTTCATCACGCCCGCCGTGGTCGAAGACGTCTTCGACGTCGCCAAAAAAGAGGTCACCGGCGTCAAGCTGCGCGACCCCAAGTCCGGCAGAACCTGGGACCACCCCACCGGCGCGCTCTTTCTCGGCATCGGGCACATCCCCAACGCCAAAATGTTCGCCGGCCAGCTCGACATGGACGACGAGGGCTATCTCAAGACGCGCGACTACGTCTTCACCCGCGTTCCCGGCGTCTTCGCCTCGGGCGACGTTTCCGACCGCCGCTACCGCCAGGCCGTCACCGCCGCCGGCACCGGCTGCATGGCCGCCATGGAAGTGGAAAAATTCCTCGAAGAACAGGGCCGCTGACGGCGGCGCGCAAACATCGATGAATCGCTATCTCACCGGCTTCGCTTTCGTGTGGGTCCTCTCCTGGGTCGCGATCCTCGCGGACAACGGCCAGACGCTGCCGCACGCGCCGCCCGACCGCCTGCGTTTTCTCTTCGGAGAACTTTTCACCGGCGCCACTGTGCTGGTGCTCATCGCCATCGCGCGCCGCCGCCCGCCCGTCGACCACCAGAACAGCCTGGGCATCCGCGCAGCCCGCCGCGAGACCATCGGCCTGCTGCTCTACCTGGCGGTTGTCCTCGCGGTCGCAGCCGCTCTCGGACTGCGCGCGCACGTCGCCTCCGTCGGCCTCAATCCCGGAACGCTGCACGCCTGGAGGCAGCAGACCCGCGCCTCGCTCCTGCTCTGGGCGGGATATTTCTTTGCCGCGGGCGCCCTGGCGCCGCTCCTCTTCTTTCTCTTGGCGCGCCGCTACTCCCTGCGCAGCCTGCTGCTCACGTTTCCGCAGCCCAAAAAATGGGTGCCCTATTCGCTCATCACCGCCGCACTCGGCCTCAGCGCCTTCGCCGCGCCGGAGTTCTTCCGCCTGCCCCTCGGCGCCCACGCCCTCGCGCTCGCCGTCTTCAGCCTGGGGACTTTCCTGCCCGTCATGGTGCTGACGCAGTGCCTGCTGGCTCCGCGCCTCGCCATTCTCGCCCGCTCGTGGGTCAGCGGATCCGTGCTCGCCGGGCTGGCCTACGGCGCGTATCACTGCACCGAGTTCTACTTCGCGTGGGCGACTCCCGGCGAGGCGGCGCTCTCGCTCGCCTGGATGCTGCAGTTCGCCTACTTCGGCGTGCTCAAGGCGGTTACCACGCTGCGCACCGGCAGTGCCTGGATCCACATCTTCAACACCCACATGCCCCATCTGGCGGAAGCCCCGGAAGTCTTTCGCGTGCTCAGTTCGCCGCGCTAGCGCTTCCACTCGGTACTCGCAACTCGGTACTCACAACTCTCGACTTGTGATACAAACGTCGGTCCGCATGTCGCCGGGCCGCACACCATTGCAGCGCTCGGGTGCCGCTTGCTGAGGGCGCTCTTCCTTCGCCTTTCCGAGAGCCGCCGCCTGCGCGCCCTCGCCGAGCGCTCCTCGCTGGGCCGCCGCGTCTCCCGCCGCTTCGTCGCCGGAGAAACCGTCGACCAGGCCCTGGCCGCCACCCGCGCCGTCAATCAGCGCGGCATGTCGGTCTCCATCGACAACCTCGGCGAAAACGTCACCAACTCCGACGATGCCCGCCAGAGCGCCGCGCTCTACCACCACATGCTCGACCGCATGGCCGCCGAGAATCTCGACGCCAACGTCAGCCTCAAGCTCACTCACATGGGATTGGATGTCGATGCCGCGCTGGCCTCCGAGCTCGCCCGCGGCCTGGTCGAGCACGCCGTGCGCGCCAACTCCTTCGTGCGTGTGGATATGGAAGGCTCGCCCTACACCCAGCGCACCCTCGACTTCGTGCGCGCCCTGCACCGCGAGCCCGGACACAGCGGCCGCGTGGGCGCCGTGCTGCAGTCCTACCTCTACCGCAGCGAAGAAGACGCCCGTGCGCTCGCCGCCGAAGGCATCCGCATTCGGCTCTGCAAGGGCGCCTACCAGGAACCCGCCGCCATCGCCTTCCAGAAAAAGTCAGAGGTTGACGCCGGCTTCGTGCGCATCATGAAGATTTTGCTCCAGAGCGGCGTCTACCACGGCATCGCCACCCACGATGAGAAGATGATCGCCGCCACCCTCGACTTCGCGCGTGCCCAAAACATCCCCGCCTCCGCCTTCGAGTTCCAGATGCTCTACGGCATCCGCCGCGACCTGCAGCAGAAGCTCACCGGCGACGGCTGGCGCGTGCGCGTCTATATCCCCTTCGGCGCCGAGTGGTATCCCTACTTCATGCGCCGCCTCGCCGAACGCCCCGCCAACGTCTTCTTCCTCGTCAAGAATCTCTTCCGCTAGGCCCCTTTCCAGGCCCGCCCGGTTTGCGCCCTCATGCTACACTTCGTCGCATCCTCGCTCCGGGCTCCCTTCGCCCCGGCTTTCTTAACGGCTTTCTCGATTTCCATCTCAGGAGGTCGCAATGGTCCGCATCCACTCGATTGCGAAATTGACTTACCAGTGGGGCATGGCAGTCGCAGCAGTTGCCGTGGTTTACCGGCTGCTGGTTGGTAGCGCTCTTGGCCAGGCAGTCTTTCAGGCGACGACGGTCCGGCCCGAGAACTGCTTGCAACTCAGCGTGCTCCTGTTGCTGATGTGTATCGCCAGTGAGGCCTATGCCAGCGCAGTTGCAAAAGCGCAATAGATCGTAGAAGCCGGCAACAGCGCGAACAGCCACGCCACAAATCGCGCTCCTCGTCTCAGGACGTGCCGCGGAAGCGTTCACCGGTGGGCGTGCAGGCGCTCTTCCGACCCAATCTCCCGCTGGGAAACCAGCGTCAGCCGGCTACTTCTTTTCTCCGAAGTCCACCACGATGGTGTCTTTCAGCGAGCGGTTTCCGTCCTGTATCTTCACCGTGCGTTGTGCCTGCCGGCCGCTCGGGTCCTGGCGGGAAATCTCCAGCGACTGCTCCGTCACCCGCATGCCGTAGCTGGGATTCCCTGGCTCTCTTTGCTCCACGCTTTGCTGCACTCGTGTGGAGCCGTCGGATTGAATCGTGGTCACGCTCTGCTTGCGCTGCGCCAGCGGCAGGCCATCGCCCTCGGCCACGTTGGCGCCGCTGTTGGCCTTGGAATAGGTCTCCTCCACCTCGTGCTCCTGCCCGGCCGCGTCCTTCCATTTGCGCGTCACCGTGCGTTCCTTGAGCGATTCCCGGTCGTTCAGGTCGCGCCGGTAAACGCGCTCGTCCGCCACCTCGCCCCCGCCGCTTTCCTTGTCCACCGTCTGCTGGCGCACCTCATACGTTCCCCAGCGCCCGTTGGCATCCGCGCGCGAGTGGCTGGTGGTCACCTCCGCCGCGCCGCCTTCCCGGCGCTGCTCCACTTCGTGCACCCGCTCCACCGGCAAAAAGGCTCCGTTCACGTCGGGCAGCAGCACGGTTCTGTTCGTCTCCCGCGTCCCCGGACCCGTTTCCCTGGACTCCTCCACCGCCCGCTCCACCGCCTGCATGCGCCCGTTGACGTCCGGACGCGAGATGCTGCGCGTGCTGCGCTCCCTGCCGCCGGGCAGCGCGCGCGTCTCTTCCTCGGTCTGCCGCAGCAGCGAGCGGCTTCCGTCCGCATTCCGGCCATACTCCTTCACCACCACCCGCGTCGTCTGCGCATCCACCTGGATGGTCTGCTCCTCGCGCTCCAGCAGAGGTTGATAGCTTCCATCCAGCCCGGGCGATTCGATCACCTTCACCCTGGTCTTGCGATTGCCGTCCTGGCTGCGCGTTTCCGTCACCCGACTGGGGAGAACGTTGCCCGAAAGGTCCCGCTGCCGCGTGACTTTTCGCGAAGGTTCCTCGTCGCCGCCGGCTTCACTCTGCGCCCATCCCTGTGGCGCCAGCAGCGCGCCCCACACCAACCCCGTTCCCGCCAGGGCCAGCGCGCGCCACCCCAAAACCTGCGCCTGCTTCCGGCTCTCCTCCAGCATCACACCCTCCCTCGCGGAGTCCCGCTTACCGCAGTTTACGCCGCTTGGCGCGGAAAGGCTCGCCAGCAACTTGTGTCATTCCGAGCGCAGCGACACGACAAGGTAGCGCGAGTCGTGTGGTTGTCATTCCGAGCGCAGCGAGGAATCTGCTTTTCCTGCCAGCTGCCAGCTGCCAGCCGCCAGCTGTGGGGTTGTCATTCCGCGCAGCGAGGTTGAGCCGCTTTGCGGGCGTCTGAGACCGCAGGCGAAATCCTGAGCGCAAGCGAAGGAACTAGGGTTGACCTGACTGCTGATGGCTGACGGCTGGCGGT
>CAYRII010000116.1:0-8324 GCA_964424245.1 uncultured Terriglobales bacterium
TGGAAAGCAGTCCTACGCGAGGCCGCTGGACGGAAAAAATGTGCCGCGCATAGATCTCTCCCATGATGGAGAACTGCGCCAGGTTGTGGGGTTTGGAATCCACGTTGGCGCCCACGTCGAGCAGGATTGCGGCCCGGCCTTTTTCCGTAGGGAAGGCGCCGGCCAGCGCTGGCCGGTCCACGCCGGGCAGCGCGCCCAGCACCACCTTGGCAATGGCCATGGCGGCGCCGGTATTGCCCGCGGAGACAAAGCCCGCCGCCTTGCCCTCGCGCACCAGCCTCAGCCCCACGCGCAAAGAAGAATCGCGCTTGGAGCGCAATGCCTTGGAGACCTTTTCGTCCATGCCGATGACTTCGGAGGCGTGCACAATTTCGATGGGCATGCGCCGCGCGCCGGGATGCAGGGCCATCTCCGCCTTGAGGCGGTCTTCCATCCCCACCAGCAGCACGCGCACGTCGTACTCGCGCACCGCCAGGATGGCGCCTTCCACTTCCGGCTTGGGCGCCCGGTCCGAACCCATCGCATCCACGGCAATGACTGTCGGCATCGGTCTGAAAGGGAACTACGGCGAGCTGCGGACTACGCGGACTTCACGTCCATCACTTCGCGCCCTTTGTAGTAGCCGCACTTGGGGCAGGCGCGGTGGGGCAGCTTGCGCTCGTGGCAGTTGGGACACTCGGAGAGAGCGCGCGCCGTCAGCGCATCATGTGCGCGGCGCTTTCCGGTGCGCGATTTGGAGTGGCGACGTTTTGGGTTGGGCATGACTTCCTCGCTTGCGGAACGGCTGGGCCATTCGGCCTGCGCCTTCCCGCCATGAATTTTTTAGGATTCCAGCTTCTTCTTAAAGTCTTCCAGCGCCGCCCAGCGCACATCTGCAATCGGCGGAGCGCAGGCGCACGGTTCCGTGTTCCAATTACATCCGCACGTCGGGCACAAACCCTTGCAGTCTTCGCGGCACAGCGTCTTCACCGGCACCGCCAGCAGGAGCTGCTCCTTCAGCACATCCTCCAGCTGCAGGCCCTCGCCCCGGTAGTACCCGATCTCCGTCTCCGCCTCGCTAATGGAGACCTCGTCGGCCCGGTAATCCACGCCTTGCGGGCGAAAGAGCAGGTCAAACTCGCTCGCCAGCTTGTGCTCCACCGCTTCCAGGCAGCGCGCGCATCGCGTCTGGATGCGCGTCGAATACTCGCCGACCAGCCGGATATCCTGGATGCGCCCCCGGCCTCCGTGCTGCTCTTCGAGGAGCACGGCCCTTCCCGCCGCTTTCAGGGGCACTTGCTGTTCGAGGTCAGGCCCCAGGTCGATCAACCCGGGGCGAAACTCCTCCCGAAACGCGAGTTCCCTCAGTTCCAGGTCTTGGATGCTGATGAACATCGTGGAATCCCGGGGGCAGCCGGCCACGGCATGCCGTACAAGCCTCCGAGCGCCGGTGGCAAACCGGAGGGCAGGGCAATGCTTAAGCATAGTGGCCGCTGCTCCGGAGTGTCAAGAACGCCGGCCGGACGGATTGTAGAAGCGGGCCTACTGCACGGTCTGCGTGCAACTGGTGCCGCCCGAGGGGTCGAAACGGACTACGGTCAATTCGTTGGAGCAGAACCCGCGCGTTCCCGTCTGGCCCACCGTCGCTGGCACCCCGGTGACGTCGTAGGTGTTGACTGGCAGTCCCACGGCGTTGAGGATCTCAAAGTCGTATCCGCTCTTGCGGCAGGGCTGTGCCGGGCACCCCAGCGTCCAGTCCAGCAGGCCGGCGGCGTTGGGCGTCACCAGCTGGCCGGGCGCCGGCAGCGACAGCTTGGTGAGGTTGTCCGCGTACCCCAGGTTGGGATAACTAATGGTGTAGGTTGTCTGCGCCGTGTTAATGCCGCGCAGAGAGCCCACCGCCGACGCCTCGTTGGCGGAAATCCGCGAGCGCAGCAAGTTGGGGATGGCAATGGCGGCGATGATCAGGATGATCGCCACCACGATCAGCAACTCAATCAGCGAAAAGCCCTTCTGTTTACGCATAGGTCTCCTGCTCAAGTTTGTAGTCGAAACCTGGCTTGGACCTGGGGAGGGTACAACTCCGGGGAGAGCTACTATAGCAGACACCCCTGTCGCCCCAATCACGGGAAAGAGTGCCTGCCCCGCAGAATCGTGAAACTTGGGCCTCGTACCGAATCCTCCCGTTTCTACGACCTGATGCGCGCAACTATAGCACAGGAAACAACGATCCTAGGCCCGCAAAGTGTATCCAGCCGGTTACCTTCGACCAGGGCTCACGGTGCAGCCAGTCGTAGGACCGAAGTAACCCCCATTCGATACTGGCTCTTGCCGGGCTAGCTGGGGGGCCCTCTTGCCGCCCTTCGCCCGCTGATATAGTCGAGCCATGATTCCCGGATACGCCAACGCCCAGGGGACCGCGCGCTACCGCGACCGGCATCCCCAACTATCAGATTCCGGGCACTTTCGCCGCCCCCATCTTGTTCCCTGCATGGAAGAATTGTGGATACCGTCCATTGGCTTGGGCACCTATCTCGGGGAGCCCGACCAGGCGTGCGACCAGAGATATGCGGAGGCCATCGCGGTTGCCTTGCAGTCCGGCATCAACCTGCTGGATACGGCCATCAACTACCGCCATCAGCGCTCCGAGCGCGCCCTGGGTCAGGCTTTGGCCGGCATGGTGGAGGCCGGCCGGGTGCTGCGTGACGAAGTCGTGGTCTGCACCAAGGCCGGCTACCTTTCCCTGGACGGAGACGTTCCCCCGGACCCGCGAGCCTACTTCATGCGCGAGTACGTGGAACCGGGCATCGTTGAGTTGCGCGACATTGTGGGCGGTATGCACTGCATGGCTCCCCGCTTCCTCGAAGACCAGATTGAGCGCAGCCGTCGCAACCTGGGGCTCGCAACCATTGACGTCTTCTACCTGCACAACCCGGAGACGCAGATCGGCGCCGTCGGCCCGGAGACTTTTTATGGCCGTCTGACGCAGGCGTTCGTCCTGCTGGAACGTCTGGTAAAAGAGGGAACGATCCGTTGTTACGGTTGTGCCACGTGGAACGGTTTCCGCCTGCCGCCGGAACAGGGCGACGGCATGGGCCTTTCCAGGGTGCTCGAGATGGCGCGCGAGGCCGGCGGAGACCAGCATCACTTCCGCGTCATTCAGCTTCCCTTCAACCTGCACATGGCAGAGGCCTACGGCTTGCACAATCAGGAAGCAGGCGATGAGTTTCTCTCCACCCTGGAGCTGGCGGCGCGCGCAGGTGTTGCCGTGGTGGGCAGCGCCACCCTTCACCAGGGACAACTGGCCGCGGAACTGCCCGAGTTCATCGGGCAGGCGCTGGGAATGGCCGGCGGCGCGGAAAACGCCATTCAGTTTGCCCGCTCCGCCCCCGGTTTGGCCACCGCCCTCATCGGCATGAGCCGCAAAGAGCACGTCGCAGCCAACCTGAAAGTTGCGCAGCTTCCCCCGGCTTCACTGGAGAAATGGAAGTCTCTTTTTTCCCGGGAAGAGTGAGCGCGGCGCGCAGCCTAGCGTTGTCCGCTGTTCAGCCGCGCGTTGGCGAGGTCGGCGGCGGCGCTGGTCGGATTTTCAATGCGGATCTGCTGGTAGAGTTTGGCCGCTTCGTCCGGCTGTTTTTGCTCGTACAGCGACGCCAGCTCCAACTGCGCCATCACTTTGGGAACCGTGCGCGTGGGCGTGTCGATGAGTTCCTTGTAAATCTTGACCGCGTCCACCTCGCGGTTCTGCGTGCGGTACAGGGAGGCCAGCGCCATCTTGGCCAAAGGCGCCAGGTCCTTGTTGTGGGAGCCGGCTATGGCCTTCAGCTCGCGCTCTGCGGTGGCGGTGTCACCCAGGTCCACCGCGGCAACTCCCACCATGTAACGCGCCACCTCAGCCGAGCGCGTGAAGGAATAATTTTCCGCGATCTCCTGGAATTCCTTCAGCGCGGCCTGCGAGCGCTCCTTCGCGGAAGCGAAGCTCTGCACGCCCGGCTGCTCCGGAGTGCCCGGCGGCAGCACCGGCGACAGGTGAGTACGCATGGCCTTGCCCAACGCATCGCTGCCCTGCTGGTTGCGATTCTCCAGGAACCACCAGCCGCCCACGGCCAGCGCGACTACCACCGCCGCCGCAATGCCCGCCACTTGCAGCCTGCGGCCATGCGCCACCGCCCAGTGCACGGTTTCCTTGGCGGCGTTGGCAAATTTGTCCTCTTTAAGCTGGTGTCGCGTATAACCGGGCACAGGGTTCCTTGGGAGTGAGGTTTGTCTTCTGGAGGGCGGCTCCCCGCGGAGCCTTCCAAAGAGTCGAGTCTAGCAGGGCGATTTCCGCACCGTCAAACCGCCCGCGTCAAGGCAATCACAAGGATCCATGCCGGCGCACGCGCCGGAACGCGCCCTCCATCGCCAGCCACGAGACCGGCGCCAGCAGCGCCAGCCACAACACCAGCGCCGCCCACGACTGGGTCAGTGAAGCGCCGGGTGCGCCGCTGTAGGAAAGCCGCATGGCATCCGCCATGGCGCGGAAGGGAAGCAGCTCCGAAGCGACGTGCACGGCAGGCGGCAGCGCGGCCAGGGGAAAAAGCGCGCCGCTGAGCGCCACTCCGCAAAACAGAAGCAGCAGCGCAGCCGCAAAAATCCTTCGCCCCAGCAACGAGGCGGCCTCTGCCAGCAGCGCCACGCAAAGCGCAATGGCGAAGCTAAGAATCACAGTAACCAGCGCCGCGGGTACTTCCCATCCTCTAGGCGCCACCCCCAGCAGGGCCGCGAGACAGTAAGCGAAAAACAGGCGCAGCAGCATGGACTCGGCGGGAAACATGGCCAGCCCCAGGCCGAGGCCCGTGGGCGTGACGGCGGTGGACATCAGCGCTTCCAGCGATCCGTCGGCGCGCGCCCGCCGCAGGGCGGCGGCAGAACTTAGCACCAGGCTCACCACAAAGCTCAGCAGCAGCAGCGCCGGAGCGGCAAAAAAGAAGTAGTCCCGCGCTCCGCCCACGGGCCGTTCCACCAGACGCGCCATCTGCCAGATGGCCACCACCAGCAGCGCCGCTTCCAAAGCGAAGAAAAACATCTGGTGCGCCATGGGAGACCGATCCTGCGCCTCGCGCCGGGCAAACGCCTGAATGGCTTGCATGGTTCGCATCGTCCCTCGGAAAAAGCGCCCTTACCCTCCCACCGCGGAGGGCGCGGCAGCCGCGGGCTTGCGCACCGTCGTAGCGTGCAGCAGCCGGCCTTCGTGCAGCAGCAGCGAGCGGTCGCACAGATTGCGGATCTCGTCGCGATCGTGGGAGACCAGCAAAACCGCCGCCCCGCGCGAATGCGCGGCATGGCGCACCACATCGGCGATGCGCTCGGCAAACTCCGAGTCCACGCTGCGCGCGGGCTCATCGAGCAGCAGGATGCGCGGATCGCCCAGCAGCGCCCGTGCCAGCGAGAGCCGGCGCCGGTGGCCTGTGCCCAGCCCCGCGTAGAGCTCATCGGCGCGCTCCGCCAAACCCACCGCATCCAGCGCGTAATAAATGTCCGGCCGCCCCACGTAACGTCCCGAAAGCGCGCCGTAGAATTCCAGGTTGCTGCGCAGGGAAAGGCGCGGCGCAAACCCCGCGTCTTCCGGAAGCATCAAGCCGATGCGCCGGCGCACTTCGGCAGCGTGTTCCACTACGTCCAGCCCGCCGATCGTGACTTCGCCGGCATCGGGCAAGAGCAGCGTGGCCAGCACGCGCAGCAGCGTGGTTTTTCCCGCGCCATTCGCGCCCACCACGCCCACCAGCTCTCCCGCCTCCACCGCAAAGTCGATTTCGCGCAGCGCAGGAATCTGCCCGCAGGCCCGCCGCCCCGCCAGCCAGAAGCGCCAGTCGGAATGCGGCGCCTCGCCGGCGGCAAACCACTTGCTGAGTCCTCGGACTTCAATCGTAGGCACGGGCAACCTCGGATTCCCCAAAGGCAGGCCGGTCGGGAGGGCGGCACAGGACCGGATTGCTCCGGGCGCAAAAGTCTAGCACGCAGCGCCGCGCCGCGTGCGCACTGCTGCACTGTAAGATGCGCGCTGCCCCGCTGCTAGTTGCGCTTCCCCGGCCCCCACAGCGCGCGACCCGGCGTGGCGCCGGTGTGTTCGCCATCGCGCATCACCTGCACGCCGTTCACCAAAACATGTTTCACGCCCACGGCATACTGGTGCGGGTTCTCGAACGTGGCCCGGTCGGCGATCGCGGCCGCATCGAAGACCACGATGTCGGCAAACATCTTTTCCTGGAGAAATCCGCGGCCTTCCAGCCCCAGGTTCGTGGCCGGCAATCCGCTCAAGCGGCGCACCGCTTCTTCCAGCGTCAGCACTTTTTCCTCGCGCACGTACTTGCCCAGCAGGCGGGCGAAGTTGCCGTACGCCCGGGGGTGCGTGGAAGACTTCAGAAACACGCCCTCCGGGGCCATGGAGGCGGCGTCGGAGCCCAGCGACACCCACGGCCGCCGCAGTTGTTTGCGGATGTTTTCCTCAGACATCATGAAGTACACCGCTCCCACGCGCGACTGGTCTTCCAGCACCAGGTCCAGGATGGTTTCAACCGGATCGGTGCCCCGCATCTTCGCCACCTCGGCCAGCGTTTTGCCGGTCAGCGGCTTGAGCGCTTCCGACTTGAAGTCCACCAGCAGGATCCGCTCCGGCGATCCCGCCGAGAGGTAAAGGTTCTCCCACTCCGTGCTGGGAGTGCGCGTGGCCGCAGCGATTTTCTTGCGCGTCTCCGGGTCGCGCAGGCGCTTGAACAATTCTTCGTATCCGCCATCCAGCACCCAGGGCGGCATGGAGGCGTCCAGACCGGTCGAGCCCGCCGGATACAGATACATGTCGGCGGTAATCTTCAGTCCCTCGCCGCGCGCCTTTTCCACCAGCGCCAGCACCTGGTCCATCTTGTGCCAGTTGTTCTTCCCGCCCGCTTTCAGGTGATAAATCTCCGCGGGCACCCCGGCTTCGCGGCTGATGCGGATCAGCTCCTCTACCGCCTCCACCAGCCGGCCGCCCTCGCTGCGCATGTGCGAGATGTACTTTCCCTGGTAGCGCGCCGCCACCTTGCACAGCTCGATCAATTCTTCCGTGGGAGCGTAGAACGCGGGCGCATAGATGAGCGAAGAGCCGATGCCCAGCGCGCCCGCCTCCATCTCCCGCCGCACCAGTTCGCGCATCTCGTCCATCTGCTGGGGCGTGGCCCGCTTGTCTTCCAGGCCGATCACGTGCTCGCGAATGGTGGTGGCCCCCACAAACGACGCCACGTTTTGCGCGATGCCGCGCTGTTCCAGGTACCGCAGGTATTCCGCCAGCGTTGTCCACGCAATGTCGTACTTCACGTCGCCCTGCCGGGCGAGCAGCCGTTTTTTCATGGCCTCGTTGAGCGGGCCCATGGACCACCCTTCGCCGAAAATCTGCGTGGTCACGCCCTGGCGCAGCTCGCCCTGCGAGCGCCCGTCCTGGATCAGCGACTCCGTGGACCAGGAAAGCATGTTGATGAATCCCGGTGCCACCGCCAGCCCGCGCGCATCCACCACGGTCTTCGCGCCGGCATTTCCCAGGTCGCCCACGCGCGCAATACGGTCGCCGCGAATGCCCACGTCCGCGCGGCGCGGCTTGGAGCCCGTGCCGTCGTACACCATGCCGCCGCGTATCACCACGTCGTAGCGTTCGGCCGCAGCCTGCTGCGCAGCAACGCCGCTTCCTGCCGCCGCCCAGGCCAGCGCCGCAAGCAGCGCAACCGCGCCGAAAAAGTTCCTGCGTTTCATCGTGACGTGCCTCCCCGTAACCGCATGCCTACAAAAGCGGAGGCTCACGCTACCCGCATGTCGCGGCCCGTGTCAATCCGCTGCAACGCAGCGGTACAATGCGAAGAGGACAAGCCCAAAGGATTCCGGAAACCATGCAACCAGGCTCCCTCGCCGTCCTTCCTATTTGGTAGGGAGAGCCGGCGGGAAGGCCGCCGCTGTTTCCACGCAGAGCGCGCATGAAAAAGCTCGCCATCACGCTGCTGGTCATCCTGGCGCTTGCCGTTGTTGCTGCGCTGGCCCTGCCCTCGCTCCTGGACGTGAACCGCTATCGCGGCGCCATCCAGTCCCAATTGCAGGCCAGCCTCAACCGGCGCATCTCGCTTGGCCCCATGCGTTTGAGTTACGTGCCCCTGGCCCTGCGCGTGGAAAACGCCGCCATCGCCGAGGATCCCGCCTTCGGCGAAGGCAAAGTTTTTGCCCGCGTCGACGAGCTCTACGTTTCGGCGCGCCTGTGGCCCCTGCTGCAGGGCGAATTGGAAATCGACGCCCTCGAGCTGCGCCGCCCGCGCCTGGAACTGGTCCGCAACGCCGCCGGCGTC
>CAYRII010000117.1:0-8250 GCA_964424245.1 uncultured Terriglobales bacterium
GAGCGAGGTCGCCGCCGACGCCGGCGGCGCATCCGGCGGCGGCGCCAAGTCTTCCCGGACGAGGCGATCGGGGACCGTCGTGAAGAAGTTGGGCTGTCCGATGACGTGGACGGCTTCACGAAACGCGAACGCGCCCTCGCCAGGGCGTCGCGGGCGATTTCTTCGGGCCGCGCCCCGGCGGCGGGGTCGAGGCACTCCAGATCATTCTGGCGGCAGAGTTGTTCCAACTGGATCATCGCCGCCGGGCGGTAGACGTCGCAGCCCGCAAGCGTGATCTTTTTGCGGCCCTCATTCCGCAACCACACGGCCAGTTTCACCGCCGTTGTCGTCTTGCCCGCGCCCTGCAGACCGGCCAGCAGTATCACGGCCGGTGCGCCGGTACCGGGCCGCAGGGGCGCCGCCGCATCGCCCATCGTCCGCACGAGTTCCTCGCGGACAATCTTGATCACCATCTGGCCGGGCGTCAGGCTGCTCGCGACCTCGCGGTCCATGGCCCGCGTGCGGACCTGATCGATGAACTGCCTGACAACGGGCAGGGCCACGTCGGCTTCGAGCAGCGCCAGCCGCACGTCGCGCAGGGCCTCGTCGAGGATGTCCTCATTGAGCCGCGCGTGTCCCCTGAGATCGCGGACCACGCGCTGCAGACCTTCGCTCAAATGTTCAAACACGGGATATTCCGCACCGGAGATCGTGATTGGGGTCGCCGGGCCTGCCGGCGCGCGCCGATTGTAGCCGTATTGCGGCGCCTTTGCCGTATGCCGTGATTATGCCAATATGCTTGAAGAACGAATGGGATCTCAGCGGTGAAACGGGGTCAGGTCTCACATTCCAACATTTTGTGCGAGGGTAGCCGTAGGGTGGATTGAGCACAGCGAAATCCACCGATTTACGTATCCCGTAGCCAAACCGGTCCCATTGGCGGGTTTCGCTACGCTCTACCCGCCCTCTCATAGCCCAGTCAAGTTTCAAAGATCAATCGTTTTGCTTGGCATTGGGGTGCACGAAGTCATGGCCCAGAAACAGCACAGACTCAGGCCGATTGTGTTCGTGCACCTGTCAGCAGCGCGAAGCAGTGACGTCGTCCCGGATGAACGCCCATGGGGTCCGCCAAACCTCTCGCATCGGATGTCCGCGTCGCGGCATCAAATCAGTTTCATCGGGCATCGGGGCCATGGGTCATCCCGCGGGCTGCCTCGGGACTACGAATGGGCCTGGTTGCCCGGCCAGAGGGCGGGAGGGAGGTCAGCCCGAAGGAAGACGCGTTGCTCGTCCTATCAGTGTTCAACCACGCATCGTACAGTTTCTCTCCGCTGTCAGTTCCAGGCCGATGGGCCGGTTTCGAGACGCCGGCGGCTAAAACCGACCGCCTGTAATGCGCGCTGCGCGCCGCAATGAACCAGACCCCTACCCCAGCTACCCCCCAATCGAATCGTTCGGGTCCTCTCCTGCATGGATCTCCGCATTGGGCTCCTGGCTCGGCTTCAAGCCGCCTCAGCCCGCGGCCGTACACCGAAGAGCTGCTCCACATCAAACTCCGCCCCGCACCCCACATGCCAGAGCGCCTTGGCCAGCTTGCGCATGAGCGCCGTGATGGCCTTGCCCTTGCGCCCGCCGTCGCGCGCCACCTTGGCTTGATACCAACACTGGGCCGGCCCCGCCCGGGCAATGAGACGCAACACCGCAAAGTACAGGTAGCGCCGCACCACGCCCGGACCGCGCTTGGTGAGTTTCAGTTGCCCCTGATACTTGCCGCTGGAGCGCTCCTTGAGATTGAGGCCGGCGGCCTTGGCGTAGCTCTGCGCATCCGCATAACCGGCCGGCTCACCCAGCGCGCAACGCAGCACCGCCGCCGTGGTCTTGCCCACCGCCAGCGCTTGGCGCGCCAGCCCCGCGTCGCTCTCCACCTGCGCCGCCAGCGCCTGCTCGATGCGGGCGCACTGCCGGCGCGCCTCGAGCGTCTCGGCCGCCAGCACTTGCAAGAGCCGGCGCTCGGCCGCCAGGCAAGGTCTGCCCACTGTCATACGCGCGCTGTCCAGCAGCGCCGCGATCTTGGCAGCCTTCAAACCCGGCCCACCGCTCTGCCGCAGCAGCGCCGCCGCCGCCTCCGCCTCGGCCGCCACTGCCGCCGCATCCCCATACTGGGCCAGCAGCGTGAGCAGACTCACCGCGCCGAGATCCAGCGCATACGGCGCTTCGGGCCAATGCCGCGCCAGCAACGCCTCCAGGCGGTTGCGCCCTACCTGATACCGCTCCTGGTACCAATCCAGCAAGCCGAGCTCGGCGCGCAGCGCCCGCCGCTGCGCGCTTGGCTCCACCCAGGGCCGACTCACCCCCTCCAGGTGCAGCCGCCCAATCACGTAGGCGGCCTTGGCATCGTGCAGACTCGGCACCCCGTCGTAGACCTCCGCCGCATCGTGCACCCGCTTCGGACTGACCCGAGACACCGCCACTCCGGCCGCGGCCAGCAGCCCGCGCAGCGGATCCCCATACGTGCCGCTCGGCTCCAGCACCGCCTGCAGCCGCTCCACCCCGAGCGTCAGCAAGCGTTCAATGAGCGCCCGCGCCTCGAACGGATGACGCCACTTTACCGTCTCCAGCACCGTGCGGTCCGGCCGCAGCAGCGCCGCCACCATGTCTTCCTTCGCCACGTCGATCGCCAACACGACCTGCTCCGCGGCGGCCTGCTCCCGCACCCGCTCCCAGTTCACCTGCTGCAAATGGGTGGCGCGATACCTATACTTCCTCATGGGGGACACCTCCTACGTTTTCGGTTAATGCTGCTTGTTACACAAGCGAACCACCGAACTATGAGGGTCCCCTTCCTTTTTTGCGATTCTTATAACTGACTACGAATCGGGAATTCGTGGGAATACCTCTGGGTCGGAGTCAAAATACAATTATTCTCGTTTGACTCCGACCCGCTCATTTCAGTCCCATGCGCTGAAGGTAATCGTCCAGCGCCGAGACCACGCGGCGTGACAGGGCCAGGGAACTGAACAGCGTGGGGATCGCCATCAGGGCGAAGAAGGTGTCAATGATATTGACCGCCGTGTTCTGCGTCCACATGGCGGCAACGGGTATCAGCACAAGGTAGACGTACAGGTAATGACTCCCGAGGCGCTTGCCGAACAGATAGCGCGCGCATTTCACGCTGTAGTAGGAGTAGGTCATCATCGTCGATACCGCGAACAGGATGACGACACAGGTGAGAATGACGGGACCCAGCACGGGCATCGCCCGTTCGAAGGCGGTGACGGTCATGACAATTCCTCCCCCTTCTGTCGTTACCCCCGAACTCAGGATCACCAGCGCCGTCAAGGTGCATACCACGTGCGTGTCGATGAACGGGCCGAGCATGGCGACCAGCCCTTCCCTCACCGGTTCGTCGGTGCGGGCCGCGCCGTGCGCCATGGCCTCGGTGCCGATCCCGGCCTCGTTGGAGAACGCCGCGCGCTGCACGCCCGTGGTCATGACCTGTGCGAAGGCCAGGCCCGCTGCGCCTCCCAGCGCCGCGTCGGTGCCGAAGGCGTTCGAGAAAATGCGCAGAAAAACTTCCGGCATCACGGGAAGATTCGTCACCAGGACATACAGGCAGGCCGCCATGTAGAGCAGGCACATGGACGGGACCACGCGCGACGTCACCCGGCCGACACGCCGGATGCCCCCCACTTCCACGACGCCCACGAGCACCATGGCGATCAGTCCCGTGCCGAGTGCCGGGAAACTCCACTGCGCCTGGAGCATTCCCGAGAGCTGGTTGGCCTGGAACAACGGCAGTGCCCCCACCATGCCGCACGCGGCGAACAGGATCGCCAGTGGACGGAAGCGCGGGCCCAGCCCGACCTCGATGAAATACATGGGACCGCCCTGCGCAATGCCGTCTTCGTCCTCCTTGCGATACATGCACGACAGCGTGCAGGTGAAGAACTTGGTCGCCATGCCGACCAGCGCCGCGACCCACATCCAGAACACCGCGCCTGGCCCGCCGACAGCGACGGCGATGGCGACGCCGGCGATATTCCCCAGGCCGATGGTGCCCGACAGTGCGGAACTCAGCGCCTGAAAGTGGGAGATCTCGCCGGGATCGTTCGGGTCGTCGAAACGGCCGCGCAGCACATCCAGGGTGTGGCGCATCACCGTGAACGGCGCGAAGCGGCTTGCGATGAGAAAATACACGCCGGCCCCGGTGACGCCGAAGGCCAGCGGCAGGCCCCATACCGCCTGCGCCGCGTGCGCCCAGAAATTCGCAAATTCTTCCACGTTCCATCTCCCCCTTAACCCGCATTATTCATGAATGCGTCCCGGATAATGTCGGTCTGGAGGGCGCGCGTCCTCGCGCGCCGCGTTGTCGGCGGCCGGGGACGGCCGCCCTCCAAGCGGAGCGAATCCGCCTCGATATGTTTCGCCCTTGCAATGCAGGCTCTCCGTATCGCGCGGGGCCTTCGTGAATAATGCGGGCTAGACGCAGGGCTAGAGCGTCTTGTAACTCGCGGCGTGCATCGATTCCTTCGGCCCCCGCCTGTCAATTGCTCTGGTAGATGACCTTGCCGTCGAACATCGTCAGCAGCACCTCCGTGTCCGCGATGCGCGCCGCGTCACCGTGTTCGGCCAGGTCGACGATATTCTGGCTGATCACGATCAGGTCGGCCTTCTTGCCAACCTGGATGCTGCCGCTCAGGTCTTCCTGCTGCAGTGCGCGCGCCCCGTTGCGCGTGTAAGCGACGATCACGTCGTGAATGCTGATGCGTTCCCCGGCATTGAATACCTGACCGTCCTCGTTGGCGCGGGTCACGGCCCGGGCCATGTTGACGAATGGCCGCGGATCGCGCGTATCGACGGGCGCATCGCTGCCGGCCACGAGCACGGCGCCGGCCTCGAGCAGGCTGCGCGCCGGGTAGGAATTCCGTATGACGTAGCTCTGCATGTCGTACAGCATTTCATTGCCTTCGAGCCGGCTGATGAACGGGTTGACCGACATGTCGTAGCGGAACTGCGGCCCGATCCAGGCATAAGTGAAGGCGATGCAGGCGCCGAGCCGGCCGAGGCGCGTCTGCTCGGACGGATGCACGAGCTGGGCGTGGGCGATCGTGTGAGGCAGCCGGGATTCGCCGAACTCCGCGCGCAGCGCCTGGAGATTCGCCGCCACCACCCGCACCGCGCGATCGCCGATGGCGTGGGCGTGGATCACGAATTCGTTTTCCTGCAGGGCACGCAGGTAGTTGCGGATAAAGGCCTCGTCATGCTCCAGCACCCCGTAACTGATCTCGCACTGACGCGGATGGATCCCGTGCACGGCCCTGAATTTCTCCGCTTCCCCGGTATCGAAAAACCTCTCCCATTCGCTCCTGGCCTGGATGCATACATCGCTGTCCGGATCGACATAGCCGAGCAGTTCCAGCGTATTGTTTTGCCGGTCGACGCGGAACTGGGGTTGCCGGTATGGTTTCAGCACCGCCGCGTTGGGCAGCGCGGGCGGATCGCTCAACGGGTTGCCTTCGATCACGCCGTCCAGATAGATCTTCGCCACCGTCGCCTTGATGGTGGGGTGGCCGCGAAAGTGATCCCGCGTACGGCGGAGTTCCTCGATGATGGCGTCGATATCGACGCGGCGCGTGCGAGGATCGCGATATTCATCAAAGTCCGGGTACAGCGCCGCCGTGAGCCGGAAGGTCATCCGGTTCAATCGCGCCAGTTCCTCGAACAGCGACAGGTTTTCGGGGGACATCGCGGCGTCCTGTACGGAGGTCAGGCCGCTGCGTGCCAGGAGAGGCGGCAGCTCGCGCACGC
Source organism: uncultured Terriglobales bacterium (assembly GCA_964424245.1). GTDB lineage: Bacteria > Acidobacteriota > Terriglobia > Terriglobales > Acidobacteriaceae > CAYRII01. The sequence goes on from CAYRII010000117.1 coordinate 5,788, forward strand.
GCGCCGACTCTGTCCCGGAAAATCCCCAGACGTCGGGCGGCTGAACCAGGAGGCGTGCGGATTCGTTCAGGTAACCATCGGGTTCGCCGCGCGCATCGACACCGATGTAATGGCGATAGACCCGGAGCTGCAATCTCAGGGTTCGGGCGCTCAATCCAACGGTCTTGCCGTTCGGCGCCACCGCCCGCGCCAGCGCTTTGCTGTTCACCGCGGCGTGGTGCCCGTCGTTGCCGCGCAGGAAGATCGGAACATCGCGCGACACGGTATCGAGCGCCGCGCGCATGGTGGGTAACTCTTCGCTGGGCTGATTGCCGTCGGCGAAGTTCCACTGGCCGACGACCATCCAGCCCTTCTGCAGCGGGTAGTTGGGGAAACACGCCTTGAGGACCCGCGCCAGTTCCTCCAGCGCCATGGGCTGGCTTTTCAAATCACAGTAGTTGGGCTCGAGCAGACCCAGCAGATGGATGTGCGCGTCGTGCAGACCCGGCAGGACGGTCTTGCCGTCGAGACCTTGCACGCGCGTGCTCTCACCGACGTAGGTCCGCGCCTCGCTGTTGCCGCCGACGAAAATGATCCGATCGCCGCGCACGGCCAGCGCCTGGGCCACCGTGCCGTGCTCATCGGCCGTGTAGATAAATCCGTTCAGGAAGACATGATCGGCAATCGGGAGCGTGGGGGGCGCAATTGCGGCCTGATCCGGCGTGCGGTCGCAGGCGCCGGCGGCCGCGAGAGCAATCGCGACGCCGGCAATGTCCTGAATTCTCATTCCATTCTCCCAGTGATTCCCCGGTGGCGGGCAGCGCTCCCGTTCCATGTGGCTGGCCCGGGCTATAGTAATGTGTATGCGTGCCGCCACCAAAGGCGGAACTATTCCTCTGCCCCGGGGAGCGGCGTTTCCCTTGTGCTGTATCGGGCCCGCGGGCAACATGGCGCCCCGGCGCGGCGCTGCGCGGCCAGGCAGCCGGGCAGAATGAATTTACCCGAGGCGAGATCACGGTGGAGCGAAAGACACGGTCGAGGAGGGAGTTGATGAAACTCCTGGACGCACGCGGGGCCTCGCGCGTCTACGTTGCCGTGTGCGATCTCCAGGGTCAATTGCGCGGCAAGGCGGTATCGCGCGCGAAGTTCGAAACCTACCTCCGGCACGGCGTTCCGACGCCGCCCATTTTTGCCGTTACCGACTTCAATGATGCGATCTTCGCGGTGCACGCGGGCGCGGCTGCCGGCCGGCTGGGCGATGCGCTGGCGTGGATCGACCCGGATTCTCGCCGTGAGATCCCGTGGGAGCCGGCGCACGGGAACCTGCTGTTTCTGTCGGAGATGCTGGGAGAAGACGCGCAATACGATCCACGCGCGGTCTACCGGCGCGTCGAGGCCCGGGTCGCGGCGCGCGGTTTCCGGCCCTTGCAGTCCGTCGAATACGAGTTCTCGTTATTCAATGAGACACACGATTCCGTGCACGCCAAGGAATTCCGCGGACTCACCCCGGTTACGCGCGAATCCGGCCTCTACGGCTTGTGGCGCCAGAGCGCGCGCGCGGAATTCTGGGAGGAACTCATCGCCGGCATGGGGCGCCTGGGCATCGCCCTGGACGCCTGCCACTGGGAGTTGTCCCCCGGCGCCGTCGAAGTGGTCATGGCCTGCGAAACCGGCCTGCGGGCCGCCGATAACGCGGCCGTGTTCAAAGCCTTTGCCAAGGCCTACGCGGAGCGCAAGGGCTGCCTGGCGACGTTCATGGCGCGTTGTTCCCACGAGCGGCCGGGCCACTCCGGTCACGTGCACGTGTCGCTTCAGGACAAGCGTGGACGATACGTCTTTCACGATGCCGGCGGCGAACACCAGATGAGCACGATGTTTCTCCGGTTTATCGCCGGATTGCAGGTCTTTCTTCCCGAACTTGTCCTGCTGCTGCTGCCGAACATCAATTCGTTCCGGCGCCTCAGTGAAAGCGCCTGGTCCTGTGATCCGCGCTACTGCCTGTGGGGCGTCGACAACCGCACCGTGCCGTTGCGCGTGAAGCGCGGCCGGCCCGAGGACCTGCACCTGGAAGTGCGCATCCCGGGCGCCGACGCCAATCCCTACCTCGCCCTCGCCGCGGTGCTCGGTGCGGGGCTCCTCGGCATCGAGAATAAGCTCGCGGCCGGTGCGCCGGTCTCCGGAAATGTGTTCCAGTCGGCGCGGCGTTATCCTGAACGCTTCGGATTGCCACAGGCGTACGGAGAGGCCATCGACCGGTTTTCCAAATCGAAGGCGGCGCGCGAGTTATTCGGCGCGGAATTCGTGCGCGTTTTTGCCGAGACCCGGCGTGCCCAGGAACGCGAGTTCCGGGACAAGGTCAGCGACTGGGAATTGCGCCGTTTCCTTGAACTTGCATAATCAGGGTATGCCGCAAGCATTCGACCGCCGGGCTCTCCCGCGGCAAAGGCCATGCTGATCCTCAGCCTGGGCGTGCCCCGCTCGGGT
>CAYRII010000118.1:0-8144 GCA_964424245.1 uncultured Terriglobales bacterium
TGCGGGCTACATCCTCGTCAACCAGGAGAGCGGAACGCGCCGCGTCATCCTGCTGGCCGACGGGCAGAACCGCTACGACGCCGAGTATCCCGATATCGCCGTGGCCGCTTCCCTGCCCAGAGGAATCGTGGGCTCCATCGAATGGGTGGGTGGTGTGGCCCCCGACGGTGTAGATGGCGACGGGTTGCTGCTGGTGCGGCAGCGCAACGACGCCGCCTCCGCCCTGGTGCTGTTCACCAGCGGCACGCGCATCGTCTCCGCCGTTCCCGTCAACTATCAGCTCATCCGTCTGGATTAACCCATGCTGCGAAAGACGCGGCTCTTTACCCCCGGCCCCACGCCGATTCTTCCTGCCGCGCAGTCGGCCATGGCCTCGGCTGCCCTGCACCACCGCACTGCGGAGTTCCGCCAGCTCTACGCACGCGTGCTGGCCGACGTGCAGGCGTTCATCGGCACACAGAATGACGTGGTGCTGTTCTCCGCTTCCGGCACCGGCGCCATGGAAGCCGCGGTGTCGAACCTCACCTCGCCCGGCGACCTGGTGCTGGTTCTAACAGCAGGCAAATTCGGAGAGCGCTGGCGCGACCTGGTGCGCGCTTACGGCTGCGAGGTCGCGCTGGTTTCCGCGCCCTACGGCGAGACCTTTGCCCTCGATGCCGTGCGCGAAAAACTTTCCCCCCAGGTGCGCGCCGTCTATCTGCAGGCCACGGAGAGTTCCACCGGCGTGCGGCACGATGTGGAAAGCGTCGCTCGGCTGTTGCGCGGTTCAGAAACCCTGCTGGTGGTGGACGCCATCACCGGCCTGGGAACCACACCTTTCGATGTGGACGGCTGGGGCATCGACGTCATCCTCGGCGGGTCGCAGAAGGCAGTGATGATTCCGCCCGGCCTTGCCTACTGCGCAGTCAGCGAACGCGCCTGGCGGCGTATGGACCAGGCCACGTCGCCGCGCTACTACTTCGACTTGCGCAAGGAGCGCAAGGCAGCGGCCAAGGGCGAGTCCGCCTTCACGCCGGCCACGGCCCTGGTGGCGGCCTTAGGCGCGGCCCTGGATTACATTCGTGAGGCCGGAGGCGGGAACCTCGCTGCAGGCCGCGAGGCGCTCATCGCGAACGCCGAGTTGGCCGCCGCCATGACGCGCGCCGCCGCCGCTGCGCTGGGCATGCAGCTTTTCGCCGCAGCGGCGCCGGCCAGCGCGCTCACCGCCATCCTGCCGCCTCCGGGTGTGGATTCCAGCGCCATCGTCAGCGCATTTCGCGAGCAGTTTGCCGCCGTGGTGGCCAACGGGCAGGGAGAGATGAAGGGCAAGCTGTTCCGCATCGCCCACCTGGGTTACTACGACTACTTGGACGCCATCGCCATCCTGGGCGCGCTGGAACACGTGCTGGCGCAACTCGGGGCTGCCGTCGAACTGGGTGCGGGGCTCAAGGCAGCGCAACAGGTGTACGCTCAGGCTGCGGCGCGCGCAACGCGATGAAAGATCGCAGATGAAAATCGTCATTGCAGAAAAGATTTCCCCTGCCGCGGTCGAGCTGCTGCGCAAGGAAGCGCGCTGGAAGCTGGTAACGCAGGAGGAGATCCACGGCCACCTGGCGCAGCACCTGGAAAACGCCGATGCCCTGATCGTGCGCTCCGCGGTGATGGTGGATGCCGCGCTGCTCGAGGGCGCGAAAAAGCTGCGCGTCATCGGACGCGCCGGCGTCGGTGTGGACAATATTGACCTCGACGCCGCCACCCGCAAGGGCATTGCGGTGATGAACACTCCCGGGGCCAACGCCGCCGCCGTGGCCGAGCATACCCTGGCGTTGATGCTGGCGCTGGCCCGCCATCTCCCGCGCGCCGATCAACTTACCCGCAGCGGCAAATGGGAAAAGAAGTCGCTGCAGGGAACCGAGCTCAAGGCAAAAACGCTGGGCATTGTCGGCCTGGGACGGATCGGAATGGAAGTGGCGCGTCGCGCCCGCGCCTTCGGCATGACGGTCGTGGCCCACGATCCTTTCGTTTCTGCGGTGGTGGCGCGCGAAATGGAAATCCGGCTCCTCCCGCTCGAGGACGTGTACGCCGCCGCCGACTATCTCACCCTGCACGTCGGCCTTACGCCGCAGACCGCGGGCATGATCAACGCCGATGCGCTGCGGAAGATGAAACCGGGCGTGCGCCTGGTAAACTGCGCCCGCGGCGAATTGGTGGATGAGGCGGCGCTGGCCGCGGCGCTCCGTTCCGGCCACCTCGCCGGCGCCGCGCTGGATGTTTTTGCCCAGGAGCCTCCCAAGAGATCGCCGCTGCTGGCGCTGGAAAACGTCGTTGTCACGCCGCATGTCGCCGGCTCCACGCGCGAGGCCCAGGACGCCGTCGGCTACCAGATTGCCCTCCAGGTGAAGGAGTACCTCAAGCGCGGCGTCATCCAGAACGCCGTCAATGTGCCTTCGGTCTCGCACGAGGAGTACCTGGAGATGCAGCCCTACATCCTGCTCGCTGAGCGCCTGGGAGCCTTCCTGGCGCAGGTTACCGAGGGCAACCTGGAGGGCGTTTCGCTGCGCTACAGCGGGCAGCTGGTGGAGTGGAAGACCGATCTGGTGCGCAACGCCGCCATTAAGGGCATCCTCAACCAGATGCTGGCGGAAAAAGCCAACCTGGTGAACGCCGCTTCGCTGGCTGCGGAACGCGGGATCCAGGTGCACGAATCCCGCAAGGCCAAAACGCCCGGCGGCGGCGCCGCCAACGTGCTCTCAATCCTGCTCAAAACGTCGAGCGACGAACGCCTGGTCAAGGGCGCAGTGCTGCACAGCCACCGGCCTCGGCTGCTGGCCGTGGACGAAATCGACATCGAGGCCCCGCTCGAGGGCATCCTCGTCTACCTGCGCAACCGCGACGTGCCCGGGGTGATCGGCCGCGTGGGCACCATCCTGGGCCAGCACCGCATCAACATCGCCAATTTTTCCCTCGGCCGCCGCGAACATGACGGCAAAACTCCCGAGGCCATCGCCGTGGTGCACGTCGACGACCCGGTACCGCCTCTGGTGCTGGAAGAATTGCGGCAGATTGAGGCCGTAAGAGTGGCGCGCGCGATTCGCCTCTAGAGCACCTATTCGCCGCGCTCCAGATGCCGGCTTTCCGCCAGCAGGCTCATGCTGTGGGTCAGGTTCTGCAGCGTGACGATGCCCACCAGCCGCTCCTGATCGACGACGGGAATAATGGTGAGGCCGCGGCCGGTCAGCTTGCGGAAAGCCGATGCCAGCGACTCATGGCGCTGGGCGATGTCGTAGGCGCGGCTCATCACCGACTGCACGTAGGCGTTGGGCTCGTCGCGCAGCGCGGCAATGATTTTCTGCCGCGTCACCACGCCCACCATGTCGTTGCCGCGCACCACGGGGAAGTCATCCTGCAGCGAGTGCACCGCCTTGGTCAGGGCGTCTTCCAGAGTGTCGGCGGGAGAGAGGGTGGAGAAATCGGTGAGCATGACGTCTTCCATGCACACCGTTTCCAGCACCGACTGAAACACCAGGGCGCGCTCCTCGATCTGCGCCGCCACGAAGAGGAAAAACCCCGTCATCATCAGCCACGTGTTCCAGATGCCGGCGAGCATGAACAACATGGCGAATCCCTGGCCGATGGAAACTGCCAGGCGCGTGGCCCTGGCGTAGTCCACGCGGCGCGCCAACAGCGCGCGCAGCACGCGCCCGCCGTCGAGCGGATACGCAGGCAGAAGATTCAGCCCGGCCAGAAACAGGTTGGTCCATACCAGGCTGCGCGCCAGGTGCCCGGAGTGCAGGAAAGGAGGCTTCCACAACGCGATCTCAGGCGCGGCGGTGAGCAGAACGACGGCCGAAACAAAGGCGGCGGCCAGGCTCACCACCGGTCCCGCCAGGGCAACCGCGATGTCGCGCTCCGCGGAAGAGCGCCGCGAAGCCAGCCCGGTTTCCTCGGAAAAAGCCAGCCCGCCAATCGGCATCAAAACCAGCGAGCGCACAACAAATCCGGAACGCATGGCCGCCAGTGCATGTCCCATCTCGTGCAGCACCACCGAGGCGAACACCAGCGCCACCAGCGCCAGAGCATTCCCCGGCGGCGGGGCTCCGGGCGTGGATTCGATCATCCACACAAATGCCAGAAGGAAGATAAACGTCAAGTGGATGCGTATCTCAACGCCGAAGAGGCGGCCCGCCGGAATGGACCAACTGCGCAGCATAGGGGCAAACGCGCAGGCGGTTTGCGCAACAGAGTCGCGCCGTGCCGCGTGCGCGTGGTATCCATTGTATATGCTCTTGGATGCCGCTCCCGGCCGCCGGGTTCCTGGACAAGATGAGGCGCGATGCGCGTAATCGCCGGAAAATTCCGCAGCCGCCGGTTGCGCGCGCTGCGCGGACGCGACGTGCGCCCCACCACCGACCGCTTGCGTGAAACCCTGTTCAACGTCGTGGCGCAGCAGGTGCCCGACGCCGTCTGGCTCGACCTCTACGCCGGCACCGGCGCCGTCGGCATCGAGGCGCTCAGCCGCGGCGCGCGCATGGTGTACTTCGTGGAATCGTCGCCGCCGGCTGCGGCCGCCATCCGGCACAATCTGGCCTCGCTCGGCATTGAGGAAGGCTTCGAGTTGATGGAGCGCGACGCGCTCCAGGCCCTGCGCAAGCTGGACGCCGAGGCCGTGGCCTGCGACCACTGCTTCCTCGACCCGCCTTACCACATGGCGGACGCCTACGAACTGAGCCTGGGGTTCCTTTCGCAGTCAGGCTTGCTGCGGCCGGCAAGTATCGTCATCGCCGAGCACGACAAACACTACGAGCCGGGGGAAACCTACGGCGCGCTGCGGCGCTACCGCAAGCTGGAACAGGGCGACGCCGTGCTCAGCTTCTACCGGCTGAGCTAGCCGGGCTTTTTCGGCAGGAAATCTTGGAAAGGAAGGAATTCGCTTCGGCCTACATCAAGATCTCAGCCGTGCGCCGCACGATGGGATGCTGCATCTCCCGCAGGTCGTTCTTCACGAGGTTCAGCCCGTACACGCAGGTCTCAAACTCCGTCGCCAGGCGCGCAAACAGCGGCGCCACGCGCGCGTATTCGAAGTGCTCGAACTTGGAGACGATGTAGTAGCTCTCCTTGCCCGCCCGCATGAAGTCCACAAAACTTTCCAGGCGGTGGCGGCGCAGGCGGAAGTGATTGACCGCCTCAGGGAACATTCCCGTGAAAAACAGCGTGTAGTCGCCGATGTGCTTGCGCACCTGGCGCTCGCGGTCAAACGAGGGTGCCGGGCCGTAGATGGGATCGGATTCGAGCAGCATCTCGCCCACGTCGTCCAGCCTTCGCCCATGGGCGTTGCGAATCTTGAAGAGCTGCTCCACTTCGCAGAACTCGGTCAGCAGGCTGGCCACGTAGTGGCTTACGTCCGAATCGCGCAGGCCCAGTCCGCCGGAGAAGTTCCGGCTTACCACTTCCAGGAACAACTGCTGCAGCGGATGCGATTCGGGAATCATGGCCTTTTCCCTCGCCGACGCCATTCCTACATGCGTCTCATAACCCAGTTGGATGCGGGAGGCAAGTGCCAAGTCGAAGTCGGCGGTTACAAAAGTTCCTGGCAGGGGTTACGAAAGTCAGCCGCCAGGCTTCATCGCGCCTTGCGGAGCGCGGCGGCGGGCAGCACGGCGTTCATCGAGCCCGAGCGGTAGCCCTCGAGGTCGAGCGTGACGTAGGTGAATCCGAGTTCCTTGAACAGGCGCGTGAACTCCGCGGCCATCTGCGGCGAGAGGGCGCGCGCCATTTCTTCCGTCGCAATCTCCAGGCGCACGGTCTCGCCATGGTGACGCACCCGGAACTGGCGGAAGCCCAGGGCGCGCAGCGCGTCCTCGCCCTGCTCCACCTGCGCCAGCGCTTCGCGCGTCACCTCGCGGCCATACTCGATGCGCGAGGAAAGGCAGGCCGATGCGGGTTTTTCCCACACGCGCAGTCCGGCCGCGCGCGCCAGCTCGCGGATCTCGGCCTTCGTCAGCCTGGCGTCGAGCAGCGGAGCGGCCACGCCGTGCTGCGCCGCCGCTTGCTGGCCGGGCCGGAAATCGGAAAGGTCGTCGAGGTTGACGCCGTAGGCCACGGCGTCGAAGCCCTTGCGGCGGCGCATCTCTTCCATCACGGTGAACAGTTCGTCCTTGCAGTGGAAGCAGCGCGCGCCGTCGTTGCGCGCGTACTCCGGGCGGTCGAGCTCGGCGGTGGCGATAACCTCGAGGGGAATGCGCTGCTCCTCGACAAAGGCCATGGCATCCGCCATCTGCGAGCGCGCCAGGCTGGCCGAATCGGCCAGCACAGCCAGCATCTTCCCACCCAGCGCCCGGTGCGCGGCAAAGGCCAGGTAGGCCGAATCCACGCCGCCCGAATAGGCCACCAGCACCTGGCCCAGCTCTCGCAGCCGGGCATCGAGCGCCGCGCGCTTCGCGTCCAGTTCCATGTTCTTAATCTTAACCCCTCGCTTCAGCCGCGGGCGGGTGCCACCCAAACCTTCTCCGCCACCGGTCCTCCAATGGACACTCGTCCTGCGGCGGTTGAGAGCGAGAGTGTCTTGTCGAAGTTGCGCTCCAAAACCTTGAGTCGAACGCCGGGACGGATGCCGCGCTGTTCCAGAAACTCCTGCAGGTCCCGGTCGCGTTCGAACACGCTGGAAACGGCGTAACTGCGCCCGGGTTCGGCTTCCGCCAGCAGGCGCAGGCCGCGCTTGCGGCGGCTGGCCGGGTTTTCCGGGATCACCGGATTGCCGTGGGGACAGACACCGCCACGGCCCAGCTTTTTGGCCAGCTTGTGCTCGAAGTCGGCGGAGACGGCATGCTCCAGGCGCTCCGCTTCGTCGTGCACCTTGTACCACTCCATGCCGAAGACTTCCGAGAGCATGCGCTCAATCAGGTGGTGGCGCAAGGCAGTGCGATGCGCGATTTCGCGCCCGGCCGCGGTGAGCTGCACACGGCCGTCCTTGCGCACCCGCACCAGGCCATCTTTCTTCAGGCGGCGCAGGGCCATGGTCACGGCCGGCGCCGAAACCTGCAGCCAGTGGGCCAGCGTGGCCGAGATCACGCTCTGGCCTTCGCTTTCGGCCTCCAGGATGGCCTTCAGATAGTCTTCCTTGGAGACGGTAATCATGCGCCCGCTCATTATAACGGGCCCGGCAGGCGCCACTACGCCACGAAAAGGCGGCAGCGATTGACACCTCATCCGCCCGGCCCCTACTCTGGAGCTTCCCCTGTGGCATCTTTCCGGTTGGTGCGCGCATGAAAGTGCTGGTGATTGGCGGCGGAGGGCGCGAACACGCGCTGGTGTGGAAGCTCGGCCAGTCCGCCAACGTCTCCGAAGTCGTCTGCGCACCGGGCAACGGCGGCATCGCCGAAGAAGCCGAGTGCCTGCCCGTGGACGCGGGCAGCGTGGAAGCGCTCGTGGAAGTGGCGCGCAAGGTGAAGCCGGACCTCACCGTGGTAGGCCCTGAGGTTCCCCTGGCCGAAGGCGTCGTGGACGAGTTCACGCGCCGCGACTGGCGCATCTTTGGCCCCACACGCGCCGCGGCGCGGCTGGAAGCCAGCAAAAGCTTTGCCAAGGAGTTCATGCAGCGCTTCCAGATTCCCACCGCGCACTACGCCATTTGCCTCTCCGCGGAGGACGTGCAGGACGCCCTGCCGCACTTCCACCCACCCATCGTGGTCAAGGCGGACGGCCTGGCGGCGGGCAAAGGTGTAGTCATCGCCGCCACGCGCGAAGAGGCCGCAGAAACGGCAGCCTCCATGATGGCCGGCGGCTTGCTCGGAGAAGCGGGCACCAGGGTGGTGCTGGAAGAATTCCTGGAAGGCGAAGAGATCTCGTTCCTGGTGCTGAGCGACGGGGAGCGCGTGGCGCCGCTGGTCGCTGCGCGCGACCATAAGCGCGTCGGCGATGGCGACACCGGTGCCAACACCGGCGGCATGGGCGCCTACTCCACGCCGCAGCTGCTCGACCCGCAAATGTCTGAGTGGCTGCTCACGCATGTGGCCCGGCCCGTGGTCGAGGGCATGAAAGCGGAGGAGGCCGAGTATCGCGGCATCCTCTATTGCGGCCTGATGATGACCGCCCGCGGCCCCATGGTGCTGGAATTCAACTGCCGCTTTGGCGACCCTGAGACCCAGCCCATCCTCATGCGGCTGGAG
>CAYRII010000119.1:0-8126 GCA_964424245.1 uncultured Terriglobales bacterium
GTGTAGGTCGACGCGGCTCTCCTGTACCCCAGCCTCGGCAAGCCCTCTGAGCGCGGCCTCCGGGAGTTCTCCCCACCTGGATTGCGCAAGGCCGACGTTCGACTCATACAGACCCTTCATAAGAATCTCCTTGGTCTCACCATGACCGCTCATGCATATTATATCCATGAGCGCTCATGGATGTCAAGAACAATTGATTTCTACTTCCTACCCGACGTAACCTTGTGAATGACGTATGGCGAGAAAGAAAAATCCCCACGCCGTTGCACTAGGTAGACTTGGTGGGTTAAAGGGTGGGAGAGCGCTCGCCCGAAAACTCACGCCAGAACAGCGAAGTGAAATTGGTCGGAAGGCCAGCCTAGCCAGATGGGCCAAGCACAAGAAGAAGCAGCCCCCCACGTAGCAGCTGCAATCCGCGCTGCCGCGTAAGTCTCTCGCGAAGAGAAAGGCCTTGACAGGCCCAATTTATTGGCGCCTACTAAACTCGATGTAGGTCTTCCCGGAACGAGCACCTTTCTCTAGAACGAGTCGCAGCGTACCACACCAACAACATAGGTTCGGCCGGGCCCAATGCCCGAGGCGCACAAGCTCGTCTTGACATCGCTGCGGAGCCAGGGACGTCAACGTTAGGGCCCAGATCATGGAGGAGGTGACTGATGGCTTCGCCAAAAAACCGCACCCGCCAGCCCAAGATCAGCGCTGGCGCGACGGAACAAATAGATGGGTCGAGGAGTCCTGGTGGACCAAAGCCTATCGAGACCAGTTTTCGCAAGTTTCCTGACGGCACGATGGTCGAACTGGTCCGAGGCGCGGAATGCGCCGAGGAGTTGCAATTGTTGGTCTGGCGTCGTGGAAAAGCAAGAATTTGCTCTTCCTTCCTGAAAGATAGTGAGTTGCTGGTTCCTCCGCGCGTAACACCTGGGCTCGCTGGCGCCATCCAGTTCCCAAGCGCAATCTCGACATACAAGGACCTGGTTGATGTTGTTACCGACATCGTAGTGGCGGCCAGGGCCCACGTCCGGTTCTCCAACCAGGAGGATGCCTATTTGGTGGCAGCGTATGTGCTTTCAACTTGGCTCGTGGACCGATTTGCCCATGCCCCGTACCTGTCGGTAATTGGTACCCTAGGCAGCGGCAAAACCCAGCTGCTGCGGTTCTTGAGCTGTTGCTGTCGTCGCCCCTTGCTCTTGGCGGATATCAGTGCCGCCGGACTGTACTCGCTCACAGATCAACTACAGCCGACCCTTCTGCTCGACGAAGCGGAATTTGGTTGAGATCACCGAAGCCGGGAACTGCAACGTTTGCTGCGAGGCGGGCACACTGCGGGCAGCTTGATCTTCCGCGCTGGACGAGCTTACAGGGTGTATGGCCCCAAGGTGATCTGCAGTCGCGAGCCGATTCGAGACGTTGCCTTGGCTAGCCGTTCGGTGCAGATCTCGATGGTTAGGTCTACCGACAGGGTACTGCCACTTGGTCCGGATCGATTTCGTTGGCTTGCAGACCTACTGCAACCCCGGCTCTTGAAGTTCCGCCTTCGCAACTATCATCGCAAGCTCGAGATGAAGGTGGACTTGGGCGGGCTTAGCCCAAGAAGTCGCGACCTCGCTCTGGCGTTGGCAGGCCCTCTGGTGGACAAACCCGGCCTGCAGAAGTCGATTGTTCGCTTGATTCTCCAAAGGGAACCGGATGTCCAGGCGCGCCATTCGGACGAACGCGAGATGCTGGTGCTCGAAGGGTTTTTCTTCTGTTGTCATGTACGTCTCCTACCCTACGTCCTGATGGGAACTGTTTCCGAGTACCTGAACAAGCTCTTGGAATTGCGGGGAGAGCCGCGAACATTTGAGGCGCGCGGTGTTGGCCCCATCGTTCGGCAGCTTGGGTTCTTCACCGAAAGGATTGGCAGTGCTGGCATCGGCGTGCGGCTGAGCCAACAGGTTCTCTCGGACCTTCACAAACAGGCGCGCGCCTACAACATCCCCATTTCACCACTCCCCGCGTTCGGGAATTGCTCCATGTGCGTCGGACTAGGGTACGACCGCAAGGCCCAGGAATCCTGACCAATCCGGTGGTGAACGTCCTGAACGTCGTGAACGTTGTGCGATATATCGAGGCGAAGGGCCAATTCACAGACCTCTGCGATGCAGATGTTCCGGGAGCCTAGCGCTCAGCAGCCGAAGCTTGGGCGCCCCGTGCGGCGGCAAATGGCCGGTAAAGCGGATCGCCGATTTGCAGGATCATCCACTTCAGCCAGGCGGTGTTGCGCAAGAAGGCATCGCCGACGTTGGCGCCGTCGAGCAGATTGCGTACGAAGCCGTCGGGATGGGGCAGGCCGAACAGGTCCGGTTCGGTGATGGCGCCGACGGTTACCGTAATGCCTTTGCGAATGGCGTTGGCGGACCAGTTGGTGCCATCACGAGGGTTGGCGGCAGATGCGCTGTCCAGGTGGATGCCCACGGCGCCGGGGCTCCAGGAGAAGGCGTCGTTATAGTGGTCCAGAGAGTACCAGCCGGCATACAGAATGGCATGGTCACAGCGCCGGGGCGCCGGAGACGTGCCGAACTCCGCGTCATGGCTGTCTTCGAGGACCGGAAGGCCGGCCTCGCGGGCGAACTGGGCGGCGCGGTAGAGGTCCCAGTCACCGGAGCCATGGCGACTGTCGTGGATAGCGTTCATGTTGGCGCCAAAGCGGCGATCGAAACAGGCCTGGCCCTTCAGCCCGGAGCGCTCGGCTGCGAGCGCCAGGTCCACAAGATTGCGGGCCAGCGCAGCGTTCGCGCCGTCGAGCCGCCAGACCGAGTAGATGGTCTTGGCGTCGGAGCGCACACGATACTCCTCCAGTGAAACGAAGGGCTGGTATTGCCCTTCCCGGCTTTGGCTCATAGCAAAGTAGGGATTCGAGCTGCGATTGGGCTGGCCGGTCTCATCCCAGATATCGGCCACGAACTGATCAACGGAGACTCCCCACTTGTTGGGCGTGGAAGTAATGCGAAAGGGCGTGCCAAAGGTGAACACCACATAGAGGATTTTCTTGCGGCCGACGGCATCCAGACACTTGCGGATGGGCTTTTTCACGCGGGCGTCAAACTCGTCCCAGGGGACAGACTCGGTTCCGTCGTAGGGCTCGTAGTCCGAAAGGCGGATGGCGCACAAGTTCCCGGTCGGAATCTTGCGCATGGCTGCGTAGTGGTCTGCGACCTTGCGAGAGTCTTTGACTTTCGAGTTGAACACCACCAGCACGCGTTCCGCGAGAGACGGTGCACCCACGGGAGGCTGGGCGCGGAGGTCCCAGGCAGATAGCAGCAGCAACACGAGACACATGTTGCGGGCGAAAGGCATGCCTTTCATCCTACTGTGCGGCAGGTGGTTTGTGGAATCTTCCGGGACAGGTTGCGAACTTGTGAAAGCAGAGCGCCTGGGCGGCCGCGTTCAAGACCGCGCTACGTTCAAGTTGTCGCCTTCGAAGTTGTAGTGGTGAATGGTGGCAGCGACGCCCACGCGAGAATCGCCTCCGGCTTCGACGCGGACCACGGTGGCTTGGCAGTGGACTGAGATGGCCTCCGTCATGGTGACTTCCGAGGGCAGCACCATGACGAATTCAATCTCGGAACCCACCTTGATCTGGGAATCCATGTGGAAAAAGACGCCGTTGGCGCTGACATTCTTGGTAAAGCACTGCGTCTGGTGGACTCCGCCGTTGCTGTACTTCACCGAAACGGGCAACCGCATCGCGATTCGCCGCAATGTACGATGTTCCTGCGTTGCTGCGTGTGTCATGGACGTTAGATTCCTGCAGGAATTTGACACCTCGACGTTAAGAAGTAGAGCACTTTTCGTGCCAAACAACTATAAATAGCTGGTGCATAATACCCTTATAAATCAACAGCTTACATGTAGCACAAAGCGGGCTGGAGGCTCGGCGTTTCTGAACTGGCCCGGCCAAGGAAACTTTCGGTAACTGGATAGGAAAAAGAAAGCAATATTCTTCACAAGCCTGCGCGGCCCCTCAGTTCACGAAGCGACGCATGCGGATGTTCATTACCACCCCCAGGGACGTGTAGGTCAGGAGGACGGAGGAGCCCCCATAGCTCAACAGGGGCAGAGGAATGCCGGTGACCGGCATGAAGCCCACCACCATGCCCACGTTGACCAAGACGTGGAAGGACAGCACTGCCACCACGCCCATGATGATGAACGAACTGGCGCGGTCGGGAGCACGTTGCGCGTTATGCACCAGCCTCATCAGCACCATGAGGTAGAGCAGCAGCACACCCAGGGCACCCATCAGTCCTTGCTCTTCGGCAAGAGAGGCAAACGCAAAATCGGTGTGCGTGACGGGAAGAAACAACCCCTGGGTCTGGGATCCTTTGAGGAAGCCTTTGCCCCAGATGCCGCCCGAACCCACGGCAATCAGGGACTGCTGCACCTGGTAGCCGGAACCCTGGGGATCGGACTCGGGATTGATGAAGCTGGCCAGGCGCGCCTTCTGGTAGTCCTTTAGCCCGAACTTCCAGGCCACCGGCATAAGAAGCAGGGCGGCCAGGCCAAGCACCGCAGCGTGGCGCGGGCGAATGCCGCCCAAGAACAACGCCATCAGCAGAATCGGAACAAAAGTGAGGGCGGTGCCCATGTCCGGCTGCACGAGAATCAGAAACATAGGAATACCGGCGATGAGTCCGGCCTTGGTCAGGTCGGGCCAGGAAAGCTCGCGTTGGCGCAGGTCGCTGACAAACTTGGCCAACGCCAGAATCACAATCAGCTTGGCCCACTCCGAGGGCTGGAAGTGCGCTCCGCCGGGAAGGCGAATCCAGCGGCGAGCGCCAAGGTATTTTTGCCCGAACAAAAGGACCGCCACGAGCGAGACGAGGGCAGCGATGTAGATCCAATGCACGCGCTCGAGAAGCGCCTGATAGTCCACCAGGCTGGCGAGAAACATGACGCCCAGCCCGGCCAGGATCCAGTACACCTGGCGAACGTGCGCACCGGCAAAACGCGTGTTGTACGTGGCGCTGTAAATCTCCAGCACGCCCAGGCCGCTGAGAAACAGGATGAAGACCAGCAGCGTCCAGTCGAAATCACGGAAGGACAAATATCGAAACATAGAATTGCTGCTCTCAGTCCTCGGTGATGGCTTTCCTGGTTGCGCTCATTGGGCAGGACCTCGAGGTGCTGGCCGTCTGAGGTAAGGTCGCCCAGGCTCTTCCTGCCGCCGGGCGAGCGCCACCGGAAAGCTGCCCGCCTGAAAGCCTTCTGCCTTGCCCGTCTCCTCTCGCGGCTGGCTCCAAACCCCAGCCACCAATACCGCATCGCCGGCGGACTGAGCTACTTTGACATCATTTTTCTGCTTTTTCTCAAAGTGAGCGCGGATCACGCGTGCGGCGATGCGTGCCGCCATGTAACCGTGCTCGCCCTGTTCGGCCAGAACCGCCACGACGATTTCCGGCGTGCGCCGCGGTGCCAGGCCCACAAACCAGCCGTTATCGCGATAGCGGTCGTGCGTGAGCTTCTTCCGCGCTTCGATGCTCACGACTTGGGAACTGCCCGTCTTGCCGGCAAAATCTACGCCCTCCACATGGGCGCTGGCAGCGGTGCCACCGGGATTGACAACTCCGGCCATGGCATCCGTGATCACTTCCCAGTTGTGGGCGTCAAGCGACACGCGAACCACGTCGGGATGCGAGCTTACGGGCTGCGCCGGTGAGGATTCCCCGGGAAAGGCGATGTGGGGACGGAACAACACGCCGCCCATGGCGATGCCGCCGATGGCGCGCGCCAACTGGATGGGAGTCGTGGCCACCGCGCCCTGTCCGATACCCACAGAGATGGTTTCACCCGCATACCACTTCTGCTTGAAGTTGCGAATCTTCCACTCCTCGGAAGGCATTACTCCGGCGGTTTCCTGGGGCAGGTCGATTCCCGTCCTTTGGCCCAGGCCTAGGGCGGCAGCGTAGCGCGCGATGCGCGCAATGCCCAGCCGTTCCGCCAAGGTGTAGAAGAATACGTCGCACGATTGTGTGATGGCACGGCTGATCTCCACACCGGCGCCGTGCACGGCATGGCACTTGAACAACCTCCCGTAGAATGCCTTGCCGCCGGCACAGTTGACTGACAGATTTTGCGCTACGCCCTCCTGCATTCCGGCGACTGCCATGATGATCTTGAACACGGAGCCGGGCGCGAGCTGGGCCTGGGTGGTCTTGTTGAGCAGGGGCGTCGAAGGATCTGAGACCAGCCGTCTCCACTCCTCGCGCGAGATGCGCACCGCAAAGGCGTTGGGGTCGAAGATGGGACGGCTTACCAAGGCCAGAACTTCTCCATTGCGGGGATCCAGCGCCACGACCGCGCCATCCTGCCCTTCCAGCGCCTCCTCGGCGGCAATCTGGAGGTCAAGGTCGATGGTCAGCCGCAGCGACTTGCCGGGAACGACCGGTTTCTCCGCTAAACGTCCCACTTCCCGGCCGCGGCTATCCACCACGACACGGCGAGAGCCATCTGTTCCGGTCAGGACGTGGTTGTACATCTGCTCCACGCCGTAGAGACCCACAATGTCGCCAGGTTCGTGCAGTTCGAAACCGGGACGGTCGAGGAGTTGTTCGCTGACCTCGCCGACGTAGCCGATCAAGTGCGCGGCGAAGCCATCGCGAGGATACAAGCGGCGGTGCACCATGATGAGGTCGAGCTGGGGAAGCTCATTGCGATGGGCATCCACGAAGGCGAGTTCGTCGTGCGTGATGTCTTCCTTCAGCACAATGGGGCGGAAGCGGGCCGTGGCGGAAGAGCGTTGCAGGCGTTCGCGTACGCCGTCCGGGGAAAGGTTCAGGCCGGCGGCAATCTGCTCGAGGTTTGGGTCGGGATCCGGGGCCTGCTCCCGCAAGTAGAGCACGGAGAATGAAGGGTAGTTATCTACAAGCAGGCGGCCTTCACGGTCCAGGATCTTGCCGCGAGGCGCCAGCACGGGCACGGTCCGGATGCGGTTGCGCTCCGCCAACACGCCGTAACGATCGCTGCCCGAGACTTGCAGGCGCCACAAGCCATACGCCAGCACAAAGAACATCGCCAGCAACGCATACTGCACTGCTGTGAATCGAGCGGCCGGGATTTTTTCGTCGCGCCCAAACATGCTCACCGTCCATTGTAGGGCCGCAAGGCAATCTCCGCGCCCAGGAAGTTACGCAAGGTCGGGAAAATCCTAGGTGCGGGACTTGAAGCGGTCGAGAAGGGCATACACCGGCAAGGCCACAACCGCGTTCACGGTGGCGGCCAGCAGCAAATAACCCCACCGCCACTCCAATTCCAGGCCCACCAGGCCGCGGGCCACGACGAAATAGATCACGTGATGCAAAAGATAGAAGCCAAATGTAACCCCGAGGCGCGCCATGGAGTTTTCCACGTCGATGCGCGCGCCCAGGGAGGAAGCGCCGTATCCCACAACGGTCTTGGCCATGCCAAACACGCCTATGGGGTGGTGCGTGAGGCTATCCTGCAGCAGGCCGATGATGCCCCCGGTCAACAAGCCGGAGACCGGGCTGCGCCGCGCCATGGCAAAAAAAATCGTAACCAGGAGCGGCAGATCCAGGATGGTGAAATTGGGCGTGAGCAACGGAAGGAAAGCTTGCGCCAGCAACGCCAGCAAAGGAATGCCCGCGCTGGCCATGGCATTGAAGCGATAGACCTCGATCTGCTCCCGGGAAGTGTAGGTGATCGCCACGCTCAGGGCTGTGTGCCGCCAGGTGGAGGCTGCGGAGAAGCGGCCGGACGGGGAGCGGGTTTTCCCTCTGAGTGCGATTGCCCACCGGAGGTAACGGCAGTCTTTTCCGCGGAAGACGACGGCCCCGAAGCTGGAAAGGCTGCACGTTCCGGCACACCGGGAAGGCGACGGGATAGGATTTCAGCGGCGCGCCCGGAGGTTGCGTCCGTGGAGGCCCCTGAAGGCGTCGCGGCCATGCGGGTCACGACCAGAACTTCTTCCACGCGGTCGAGTTCAACCGCCGGGTCAACCCGGATGGAGAGAAAAACGTCGTTCCCGCGAGCCACGTCGGCCACAACGCCGACCGGCAGGCCGCGAGGGAATATGCGGTCGCCGCCGCTGGTGAGCACTCGCTCCCCCGTTTCCACTTTTTCGTCGCTCA
>CAYRII010000120.1:0-8009 GCA_964424245.1 uncultured Terriglobales bacterium
GCGGCGCGTGCGCTGCACCTCGTCGCCTTCCTTGATCTCGGTGTACTCCCCGAGGAGCACGGCGCCGACCTGGTCTTCCTCCAGGTTCATGGCGATGCCGGCAACGCCGTGGGGAAAGGCAAGCAGCTCGCCGGCCATGACCTTGTCGAGGCCGTGGACGCGGGCGATGCCGTCGCCCAAGGAGATGATGGTGCCCACTTCGTCCACGGAGATGCGCGACTCGTAGTTCTCGATCTGCTCGCGGAGAAGCTTGGTGATTTCGTCAGCTTTGATCTGGGCCATGAATTGTTCTCAGTTCCTATCGCCGGGTACCTGGTACACGGCAAAAATAAACCCTAACTGCTGGACAGCTGCTCCTTCAGGCGGCGCAGCTGGCCGCGCAGAGAGCCGTCGTACACGGTGCTGCCGACGCGAATGATGGCGCCACCCAGCAGGGCGGCATTCTGCGCGTAGCGCGCCAGAACCTTGCGCCCGGTGAGGGCTTCAAGGCGCACGGTCAAGCGCTGCTTCTCTGCATCCTCCAGCGCGCGCGTAGTGGTGACTTCGGCCTCGGTGAGACCCAGACGCTCGTTGAGCTCGCGGGAAAACTGGCGGGCCATGGCAGGCAGGGCGGCCACGCGGCGATGATCCACCAGCAAGGCCACGAAGTTGCGCACGTGGCGCGAGGCACCGGTGCGCGCCACGATGGCGTCCACCAGCGCCAGCTTCTGCCGCGAGGGCACGGAGGGATTCTGCAGCACGGTGCGGAGTTCGGGGCTGGCGGCGATGACCGCGGCCAGGTCATTGAGCTCGGCAACGGTGCGCGCCGGGTCGAGGCCGGCGGAAACCACGACGTCGGCCAGGGCGCGAGCGTAGCGGCTGTGGATGGCGGCCATGGACTATTTTCCGTCCCGCGAAAGCTGGCTGGAGAAATCGCGCACCAGTTCCCGGTCGGCGTCCGGGCTGACCTGAATGCGGGACTCAGCCATGGAAATGGCGAGTTCAGCGGCGTAGGCCTTCAGATTGCGAAGCGCCATGCGCGAAGCAGCAGCGATTTCCTGCTCGGCGGCGCGGATGATGCGCGCTTTTTCCTCATCAGCGGAAGCGCGCACGCGCGCGTCCTCGGCGCGGGCCTCGGCCTCGGCCGAGTCGCGCAGGCCGGCGATTTCAGCGTCGATGCGCGTTAGGCGACTCTCAATATCGGCCAGGCGCTTCTGGGCGTCTTCGCTGGCGCGGCGCGCCTCTTCGATGGACTGGCGGATGGATGCAGTGCGGTCGCGGAAATATCCCGGCAAGAACGATTTGCCGAGGAAATACAAGAGCCACGCAACCACGGCAAAGTTGAAGATCGCGCTTACCCAATAGGCGGTCGCGACCTCGATGCCCGCATTGCGGGCCAGCCATTGCACGGAGGGAGAGTATTTGAACTCGGCGTGAGGGTCGGCTTCACCGGCTTCACCACCGGCGTGAGCGGGCCCGGCGCCAGCGGTCTCCGGCTGGGCGTGAGCGTCCGCTGAGGAGGCTTGCCCGGCGGCGGGCGCCTCCGGCTGGGAAGGGGTGTGCTCCTGCGCCGTTGCCGAGAGCGGCCCTAACAAAACGAGAACGCTAACCACCAGAATAGCTACGCGGAGCTTCATGCCTGGGGACCGCCCGAAGAAGCCGCCGGGCGCAGAATCACCTGAATGATCTGCTGGGCAAGCGTTTCGCTTTCGCCCTGCAGCGCCTTGCGCGCGCCAGCCTGCTCGGTTTCCAGAGCAGTGCGCGCCTGCTGCACCAGAGATTCGGCGTGGGCGCGGGCTTCGGCAATGGCCTCGGCGCGCGCCTGCTGCAGGGACTGGCGGCGCTTTTCCTGCAGTTCAAAGACGCCCGTGCGGGCCTCACGCATGCGCGCTTCGTATTCCGCGGTCCGGGCATCGGCGATGGCAATGTCGGCCTGCGCCTTTTCGATCGCGCCCCGGCCTTGGCGATGGCGCTCCTGGAGCACGCGCGTGAGCGGCCCATGAACCAAGACCTGATACGCCGCGAAGGTCACCAGAAGCAACACCACCGTAGGGATGGCGTTGAGCAGTAATCCGCCCAGTTGTTTCAGGATTTCTTCCATTGCTGTAGTGAATTGCCGGAGGTACGGAGCCGCTACAAACTCTAAAAGCTAACACCGGGCCCGCGCCCTGTCAACGCGGTCAGAGCCAGTACTGGCGCGGATTTGCCCGCTATCGCGACGGAATCACGCAGGGTGGTGATGCGGCCGGACGAAGAGTGCTTGACACCAGAGATGAGAGGTTTACCATGGGAGTATCACCTCCGATCCGTTTCAGGATCGAATGGGCCGGTAGCCAAGGAATTGTCACCGCTTCTTGGCTGCCGGCCCATTTAAACTTCATGCCCAGCCGAAGCGGGCTCACGCAAACGGCACAGCCAGAAAGAGGACACCCATGAAGGCGGAAAGATCCCTCCTGATGAGTTTGATGGTCGCACTCGCGATGTTGGGTACGCTGTTGCCGGCGCAAGCTCCGCCCAGCGCTTATCGCATTGCGGACCTGGGCTGGATGAGCGGCCATTGGCAGACGGGGCCGGGAAAAAGCTCCGTCGAAGAACACTGGACAGCAGCGGCGGGCGGAACCATGCTGGGCGTGAACCGCACCATCCAAGGCGACAAGACGGTGGCATTCGAGTTCCTGCGCATCGAGGAGCGCCCGGACGGTATTTTCTACGTGGCCCACCCCAACGCGCAGGCGGGCACGGACTTCAAGCTGGTTGCGCTGAGCGCCGGGGAAGCCGTTTTTGCCAATCCGGAGCACGACTTTCCCAAGCGTCTGGTGTATCGCAAGAATGCGGACGGCAGCCTGACGGCGCGCGCGGATGGCGGGGAATCCAACGCGGAACAGGCGGTGGAGTTCCTGTTCCTGCCTGTGGCGCACCGCTAACTGCGGACGAGAAAATCCTTCATCTGCCGCAGAACAGACTCAGGCGCCTGGGCCTCGAGCTCGACGAACCCGTCCTGATAGTGGCGGGAGAAGACGCGGGCGCGCGCCTCGAGCAGAGCCAGCATCCTGCCTTCCGCCTGGGGCAGGCGCAAACGGACGCGGCTGAGCGGGTCCTCTTCGAGCACCTGGTCGATGCGCTCGAGCAAGGTCGAGAGACCGATGCCGCGGACGGCGGAGATGTGCACGGTGGAGGCATCGTCACACAGGGCCTCGCGCTGCGCCTCGGGGAGCAAATCAATTTTGTTGACCACGCGCAGGCGCGGCTTGGCGGCCTCCAGTTCGGCCAGCACTTTTTCCACCTGCTCTTCCTGGGCCTGGGCGATGGCGCTGGTGGCATCGGTGACGTGCAGCAGCAGCGCGGCGCGCTCCACCTCTTCCAAGGTGGCGCGGAAGGAGGTCACCAACGCGTGCGGCAGGTTGCGGATGAAGCCGACAGTGTCGGAGAGCAGCACCTTGCGCCGCGAGGGCAGCGTGGCGGCGCGCAAGGTGGGATCGAGGGTGGCAAACAACTGCGGCGAAGCGAGCACGCCGGCGCTGGTTAAAGCATTGAAAAGAGTGGACTTGCCGGTGTTGGTGTAGCCCACAAGAGCGATGGTGGCCACGGGTGCGGACTGGCGACGGCGGCGCTGTTGGGCGCGATGGCGGCGCACTTTTTCCAGTTGCTCGCGGATGTGGCGGATGCGGCGGTGAATCTTGCGGCGGTCGGTTTCGAGCTGGGTTTCACCGGGGCCGCGCGTGCCGATGCCGCCGCCGAGCTGCGACATCTCCACACCGCGGCCGGTGAGGCGCGGCAGGAGGTACTCGAGCTGCGCCAGCTCGACCTGGAGCTGGCCTTCGCGCGAGTGGGCGTGGCGGGCAAAGATATCGAGAATGAGCTGGGTGCGGTCCAGCACACGCGTGCCCACTACGTTCTCAATGTTGCGCTGCTGCGAAGGCGAGAGTTCGTGGTCGAAGATGAGCAGGTCGGCGCCGGCCGAAGCCGCTGCGCCGGAGATCTCCTGCAGCTTGCCGCGACCGAAGAGAGTGGCAGGGTCGGGCTTGTCGCGGCGCTGCACGAACTGGCCGACCACCTGGGCTCCAGCGCTCAGGGCCAGCTCGCGCAATTCGCGGAGAGATTCTTCCAGGGTCACCGCAGCGGGCGCCGCGGACTCGGAACCGGACAAGGCGACGGCCGCCTGACGGGCCATCTGAGGGACGGAGCGGTTGCGCAGGCGTGCGCCAAACTCGATGCCGGCCAGAAAGGCGCGCTCGCGCGGCTTGGCGGTCTCCCGGGTTGACCGCGAGGACGGCGGAAAGGAACGGGAAGCGGGGCCGCGTGCAGAGGCGCGAATGGTCAACCCTCCGTGCCGGTCGAAGAGTCCGTGGCGGCGGGGACCGAAGCAGCCGGAACGCTCCTGGGCGCCGCTGCCGCCCGCGGCAGCACCACGGTGGAGATGGCGTGCTTGAAGATAAGCTGCTCCTGGCGATTGGTCTCCAGCACCACGGAATACTTGTCGAAGGAGCGGATGCGCCCGGTGAGCTTGATTCCACTGACCAGGTAGATGGTGACGTTGGCTTTGTCCCTGCGGGCGTTGTTGAGAAAGACGTCTTGAATGTTCTGCGCCGGTTTGCCTTCCATGATTCTCCTCTCCCGGTTGCGTGCCCGCGGTCCGCGTCTGCTGTCGCGAGAGCCAGCGCGAACCCCTACGGTTACGATACGGCCAGGGCGCGGGCTTTTCAACTGAATCAAGATGCCGGAGTGAGCCGATGGGTCAGCGGCGCGGGTGGCGCCAGGAATCGCGGAAAGAGTTTCCGGCCGAAGTTCGCGTTTGGGTATACTCTGGTCGCATTGCGGAAGCGGCAGTCCACTTTGAGTACGGGGGAGGAACCAACGCTATGGAGTTTTCCAGTTATTCAGCCCTGCTCGCGTTCTGGGAAGTGAAAGTGCTTCCGCCGGGAGGCGCCATGCCGACGGTGGAAGTGATCCTGCGGTGGATTCATCTTGTGGCGGGCATAACCTGGATCGGGCTGCTGTACTTTTTCAACCTGGTCAATGTGCCCTTCATGAAGGAGCTGGATGCGCCCACCAAGGGCAAGGTGATTCCGGCGCTGATGCCCAAGGCGCTGTGGTGGTTCCGCTGGGGGGCGATGATCACGGTGCTGGCCGGGGTCACGTACTGGTACATCATCGTGGCGGTGGACGCCCGGGACGGCGGCGCGGGCGCGGGCATGGCCCTCGGCAGCTTTTTCGGCATCTGGATTGTGGCCTGGGCCATCGAGGCGGGCATGATCCTTTCCGGCAAGGGCGCGCTCAACAAAGGATGGTTTCTGGCCATCTTCATCGGCGCGCTGGTGCTGGGGGCATCGAGGGTTTTCCTGAACCTGAACGGCAACGGCTGGGAGAGCAGCCGCATGTTGTCCATCGGGGTGGGCGGCGGCATCGGGCTGATGATGCTGCTGAACGTGTGGGGCATTATCTGGCGCAACCAGAAGAAGATCATCGCCTGGACCAAGGCCAACGCGGCGGACGGCACGCCGGTGCCGGCGGAATCAGCCAAGCTGGCGCGGCAGGCGTTTCTGGCTTCGCGGGCCAACGCCTGGCTTTCCCTGCCCATGCTGTTCCTGATGGCTTCGGCCGGCCACTACACCTTCCTGGTGCAGTAAGGCGAACCGGCTTCGGCCCAAGGGCCCCCGCTGCGGCGGGGGCCTTTGGTTTTCTGCGCAGTTGCAGCGTGGATTGCTGCGCTGCGCTCGGGAGGACAAGAAACAGCAGTCAGCCGCCAGCAATCAGCCATCAGGAAAAGCGGATTCCCCGCTGCGCCCGGAATGACAAGGGACATGGCGCGCCGGTGGCGCGAGCCAGGGATGGTTTCCCGTTTTCTCGTTCTGCGCTTGGGTTCAACAAGAGCACCCCGTGGTCCCTCGACTCGCCCTCGGGTCGCCCTGCTCCCTCGGCCTCGCTCGGGACGACAAAGTTAGGGGAAGAAAAAAATCGGGCCAGCCCGAAGGCTGGCCCGAAGAAACTGATCTGCTGAATCTTCCGGTTAGAAGACCAGGCGCAGACCGAACTGCAGGAAGCGGATGTTGCTGCCATTGAACGCCGTGTTCAGGAACGAACCCGGGTTGGAGACCTGTACCGGCACGACTGGGGCGGGTGGCGGGAAGGAATAGGTCACGCCGGTGATGTTGCGGCTGTTGGCATTGACGCCAGGGTTGGCGCGGAACTGCCGGTTCAACACGTTGAACGCCTCGGCACGGAACTGGATGGTGACGCGCTCCGTGATTTTGGTGTTCTTGAGTATGGAGAAATCCACGTTGTTGATGGTTTCACCGCGCAGGATGTTGCGCCCCGCACCCAGGAAGGGATCCCCGAAGAAGAGGGCGGCAAAGTCGTTGTTGATGAGCCAGTGGAACTGATCAATGGGAACGAACGGGCAGGTGGTGGGATTCCCGACTGGGAAACCTGGAGCTAACGTCGAAGTACTGCAGTTGCTGATAGCCGTCACCTGCGTGCCTGTTGCGTTGCGGAGCACCCCCACCGAGTCAATCGGCGCCGACGGGTTGTTGAGGATGGGACGGCAGGAATCGATGCCGATGAAGAAGGTGGCGAACCCGGTGTCACAGGACGACGACTGGATGGACTGGCTCAGACTGTGGGCCTGGCCGCTCTGGTAGCGCCAGGTGCCGTTCATCTGCCAGCCGCCCAGGAAGTGACCCAGGACGCCCTGCTGGCTCTTGAACCACGGCAGCTCGTAGATCCAGTAGAACGAAGCAACGTGCGGGAACGAGGTCGCAGTGACGCCGCGTTCCGGACGGTTGGGATCAAACACATTCTGCGCGACGGCGTTGGTGTTGCCGCCGGCGCCGGTGGCAAAGATCTCGCTGACGTTATCCAGGGCGCGGCTCCAGGTGTGCGCGAAGCCGGCGGTGAGGTTGTGCCAGTTCTGGATATCGAGCGAGGTCTGCAAGCCGTGGTAATTGGACCAGGCGCCGTTGTTGCGGATGCGCAAGAGGCTAAAGTTGCAATCCGCGCGGCCCAAGCCTGGAGTTCCCGCAGTGGTGCAGGGTGTGAGACCCGAGGGAATCTCGGACGGGAAGTTGGCCGCCAGGAAAGTGAGCGAGGGGTTTCCATTGATGGTCTGGAAGTTGCCCACGGTGTGGTTGCCCACGTAGCGTACCTTCAAAGCGATCTTGGGGGTGATGACGCGCTCCATGCCCAAGGACCACTGCTGGGTATAGGGGTTATGGAAGCCGTCTGCAACCCGTGTGTTGAGGCGGGTTCCGGGGTTGCCGCCGGTGGGGATCAGGCCCAGGAAGGCGGTGCGGACGTCGCTGCCAAAGGCGCCACCGGCCGGAATCCCGACACCGTTGGTGATGCAGGTGGCAGTAGTGGTGCAGGGGGTGCCGGCGTTGACGACGGGAGCGGAGGTGGCCACGTTCAGGAAGATGTTATAGAACGCGGGGTCATAGGCGATGCGGTAACCGCCGCGAATGACCGTCTTGTCGCGCCCGAAGAGGCCTTCCCAAATGCGGGGCGTCCAGGCAAATCCGAAGTTGGGGCCCCAATTGTTGGTGTCCTCATCGATCCTGGGAGTAGTGGTGACGTTGGCGGGAAGGGCTGGATTCCAGAGGGGAGGTGTCCGCGCCATGTTGGCCACGGTGATGTCGTTCAACAGGTTGATGGCCTGCTGGAACCACTCGTAGCGGATGCCCAGTTGCAGGGTGAGGTTGTCCTTGATCCTCCAGTCATCCTGGAAGTAGAACGAGATATCCTGCTCCTTGAAGTTGAACGACGGCGGACCGTCGGTCAGCGCGAGGCTACTAGGCGTGTTGGAGAGGAATGCGCTGAAGCTGGTGGCGTCGTCGCCCAGATTCGGGAAGGAGAATGTTCCCAGGATGTTGGGCAGGAAGACGGCGGGCGAGCGCTGACGGGCGTACTCGCCGCCGAACTTGATGGTGTGGCGCCCCTTGACGATCTGCAGGTTGTCCTGCCACTGCGAGTTGTTCACCAGGCGGCCCTGCGGCAGGTTGTTTTGCATGCCGAAGGTGAGCAACTGCGCATCCAGG
>CAYRII010000121.1:0-7976 GCA_964424245.1 uncultured Terriglobales bacterium
AGAAGCCGGAGATGGTGCACGTGATCTTGACGGGGCGCAACGCGCATCCGACAATCGTGGAGCTGGCCGACACGGTGACGGAGATGCGCCAGGTGAAGCACGCCTACGAAAAAGGCGTGGAGGCACAGCGCGGCATTGAGTACTGAGAGCTGAGTCATGTCCTGGTTCAAGCGCGAGAGCGGAGAGTTGGAAGCGACGGGCGAAAAGCGCGTGCGCACCGAAGGCCTGTGGGTGAAGTGCGAAGGCTGCCGCCAGATCATCTGGAAGAAAGACCTGGAGGCCAACTGGAACGTCTGCCCCAAGTGCGAGCGCCACTTCCGCATCGATGCCAGGATGCGTTTGGCACTGCTTCTGGACAGCGGAGACTACCGGGTGGAGGACGCGAGCCTGCACTCCACCGATCCGCTGCGCTTCGTGGACGTGCGCTCCTACTCCGACCGGCTGCGCAAGACGCAGTCGCAGACCGGGCTGCAGGACGCGGTGATCAACGCCCAGGGGACGCTCGAAGGGCGCCCGGTGATCATCAGCGCGATGGAGTATTCGTTCATCGGCGGCAGCATGGGAGCGGTGGTAGGCGAGGCCATCACGCGGGCCATCGAACGCGCGGCAGAGCAGAAGAAGGCGCTGATCATCGTTTCCGCATCGGGCGGGGCGCGCATGATGGAAGGCGTGGTGAGCCTGATGCAGATGGCCAAGATCTCAGGCGCGCTGGCGCGGCTGGATGAAGCGCGCCTGCCCTACATCTCCGTGCTCACCGATCCGACCACCGGAGGCGTTACCGCCTCCTACGCCATGCTGGGCGACCTGAACATCGCCGAACCGGGAGCGCTGATCGGCTTTGCCGGGCCGCGCGTGATCGAGCAGACCATCCGCCAGAAGCTGCCCGAAGGCTTCCAGCGCAGCGAGTTCCTGCTGGAGCACGGCATGCTGGACGCCATCGTGCACCGCAAGGAGATGAAAGGCTACATCGCGCGCTCGCTGAACTTCATGATGCCCAACGGGAAAAGCTAGCGGCCTGCGGCCCGCCGTCTTACCAGCCATGAGCTACGCCACCGCTGTCGCCAGCCTGCTCGCCCTCGGCCACGAGCTGGCGGCCACTCCCGCGCACAAATTCGATCTGGCCAACATGCGCGCGCTGCTGGAAGCGTTGGGGCATCCCGAGCGGCGCTTTGCATCTGTGCTGATCGCGGGGACGAACGGCAAGGGCTCGACGGCGGCGGCGCTGGCGGCCATCCTGGGCGCTGCAGGGCACCGCGCGGGGCTCTACACCTCGCCGCACCTCGAGCGCGTGAATGAACGCATTGTGGTGGGCGGCGAGGAAATCGCCGACGAGGATTTTGCCGCGGTGCACGATGGCGTGGAACAAGCGGCCGCGCGCCTGGTGGCGGCGGGCGCGCTGCCCTGGCATCCCAGCTTCTTCGAGATGCTCACCGCCATGGCCTTCGAGCACTTTGCCGCCGCCGCGGTAGAGATCGCGGTGCTCGAGGTGGGCATGGGCGGCCGGCTGGATGCCACCAACGTGGTCGAGCCGCGGGTGGCTGTGATTACCGACATCGCGCTCGACCACCAGAAGTATCTGGGCTCGACCATCACGGAAATCGCGCGCGAAAAAGCGGGCATCATCCGCCCCGGAGGCGTGGTGGTGACGCTGCCGCAGCATCCCGAAGCCAACGACGTAATCGGCAACACGATTCTGGAGCGCGGGGCGCGCGGCGTAAGCGCGGTGGAGTATGTGCCGCCGGTCTCGCCGGGGGCGGAGGCGGGCGGGGTGCGCAGGCGCTATCCACTGCGCGTGATGGGAGAGGAGATTGTAGTGGAGTCGCCGCTGGTGGGGCGGCACCAGTTGCGCAACCTGGCACTGGCGGTGGGCGCGGCGGTGGAGCTCGATGCGCAGGGCTTAACGGTAAGCGCGCGCCAAATCGAGCGCGGGCTGCGCGCCACCAGGTGGCGCGGGCGCTTCCAGATAATTCCGGCGGCTGCGGGCCGGCCGGAGATGGTGCTGGATGCGGCGCACAATCCGGCGGGAGCGTGGGCGCTGCGCGCGGCGCTCTCCGAGCATGCGGGCGCAAGGCCGGTGACGCTGGTGTTCGGCGCCATGCGCGACAAAGCCATCGGCGAGATGGCGGAAGTGCTCTTCCCCGTGGCCGCGAACGTCATCGCCACGCAGGCGCAGAATCCGCGCTCGGCCACGCCGGAGGATGTGCGCCAGGCCGCCGCTCGCGTCAGCGCCGATATCCTGCTGGAGCCCGGCGTTAGGGCGGCGCTCAGCCGCGCCTGCCAGCTCGCCGGCCCCGGCGGGCTGGTGGTGATTGCGGGCTCCATTTACATTATCGGAGAGGCGATCCAGGCGATCGAGTCATTGAGGGACTAGATTCGTCGTCGTCGGCCGCGCTGAAGGCAAGGATGCAACCGGAAATCCGTGGGCAAACATCGCTCCCAACTCGCACACACGCTCAGCTTCCTGCGCTCCATCCTTGTTCTGAACAACCTCATTTATCTCTACACGGTGGTGCTGGGCACGCTCTCGATTCTTTCCTCGGTGTTTGACTCCAGCGGGCGCACGCAGCACTGGTTTGCGCGCACCTGGTCGTGGCTGATTCTGAAAACCGCCATGTGCCCGGTGACGGTGACGGGGCTGGAGCGCATCGACACCTCGCGGGCCTACATGTACGCCGTGAACCATCTCTCTGCGCTCGACATTCCCATGGTGTACGTCCACCTGAATTTCCCATTTCGCATCATGGCCAAGGAGGAGTTGTTTCACTATCCCTTCATGGGGTGGCACCTCAGGCGCTCGGGGCAGGTGTCCATCGACCGCTCGAACGCGCTGGCCTCGATGCGCAGTCTGAACCGCGCTGCGGAAACGCTGAAGGCGGGCATGCCGCTGGTGGTGTATCCCGAAGGCGGGCGCTCGGTGGACGGCCAGGTGCTGCCCTTCCTGAGCGGCGTGTTCTACGCGGCCATCAAGGCGCAAGCGGACGTGGTGCCGGTGGCCCTGGTGGGCGGCTTCGAGGCGCTGCCCATGAATACCTTCCACATCATGCCGCGGCCACTCCAGATGCTGGTGGGAGAGCCCATTCCCACCACCGGCCTGACCCCGCGGGACATGGAGGCGCTGGCGGTGCGTGTGCAGAAGGCGGTGGCCGACCTGTATTATTCCCGGGCCGAAGTTCCCGACCCGCGCCACGCGCCCGCCGAAGCGCTTCCGCAGAAGGTCTAGCGTGATGAAGCCGCGCATTGCCATCCCGGTGCCGCATTCCTCGAACCGGGAATACGTGGAGCGGGCGCTGCCGCAATACCAGCACGCCATTGAAGCGGCGGGCGGCAAGATGGTGCTGGTTCCGCTGGACAAGACCCAGGACGAGATCGCTGAGCTGCTCAAGCGGTCGAGCGGCGTGGTGCTGCCGGGCAGTCCTGCGGACGTTGACCCGGAGAAGTACGGCGCCAGGAAGCATCCCAAGACGCAGCCTCCGGACGCGGCGCGCGACGCCGCCGATGAGCTCTTTCTGCAAGACGCCTACAACATGCGCAAGCCGCTGCTGGGCATCTGCTACGGCCTGCAGGCGCTGAACGTATGGCGCTCGGGAACGCTGCGGCAGCACCTGGAGACCGAGGTGCGGCACGAAGCCGGGCGCAAGACCAAGCGCGCCCACAAGGTGAACGTGGACCCGGCTTCGCGCCTGGCGCGCCTGTTCTCCGAGGCGCCGCACACCGACCTGAACCTCAGCCCCGACTGCACCGCCATGCAGATGACGGTGAACTCCAGCCATCACCAGGCGGCCAAGACCGTGGGCGACGGGCTGAGAGTGGCCGCGCGCTCCAGCGACGACCGCGTGATTGAGGCGCTGGAAGGCACCGACGCGGAACACTTCGTGATGGCCGTGCAATGGCACCCGGAGCGCAACTACGATGACGATGCCGCTTCGCAGGCGCTGTTCGAGGCGTTGATTGCGGCGGCGCGCCAATGGGAGCAGAGCGAGCGCGCCCAGGGCGAGCCCGAAAGCCTGAAGTCCTGAGGCCAGGGATTCCTCCCACCCGGCTTTCCAGGCCGCCTTGCAGCCGCACAGCGGTTTGCGTATGGTTTTCTCCATGGAAGCAGCAGGCGTTTCCCTTTCCCTGGCGGGGAAGGTGGCCATCATCAGCGGAGGCTCGCGCGGCATTGGAGCGGCGACGGTGAAGATGTTCATCGCCGCCGGGGCGAGCGTGGTGTTCAATTACCAACGCGCCAAGACGGACGCGGAAAAAATTGCGCGCGAGTGCGGCGGGGAGCGCTGCGTGGCGGTGCAGGCGGAGCTCTCCGGCGTCACCGGCGCGCGCGCGCTGGTGGAAGCCGCGGTGGAGCGCTTCCACCGCCTGGATATCCTGGTGGCCAACCACGGCATCTGGCCGCCGGAAGATGTCTCCGTGGACCGCATGACCGAGGACCAGTGGCGGCGCACGCTGAGCATCAACCTGGACAGCGTTTTTGACCTGGTGAAGCACGCGGTGGCGCAGATGAAAAAACAGCACAGCGGAGGGCACATCGTGATCCTGAGCTCCACCGCCGGGCAGCGCGGCGAGGCCTTCCACGCCGACTACGCGGCCTCGAAGGGCGCCGTCATCAGCCTGGTGAAGGGCCTCTCCACCGAACTCGCGCCCGACGGCATCTACGTAAACTGCGTGGCCCCGGGCTGGGTGGAGACGGAAATGGCCGCGCCCGCGCTGGAGAATCCCGCCACGCGCGCCGGCGTGCTGGCCAAGATCCCGCTGGGCCGAGTGGCCAAACCCGAAGAGGTTGCGGCCCCCATCCTTTTTCTGTGCACGGAGCATGCCGGCTTTATTACGGGCGAGGTCTTCAACGTGAACGGCGGCGCGGTGCTGGTGGGATGAGCCGAGAGCGGGATTGCAGGCAGCGCGGGCGCGGGTTACGGCTTCCAACAGCAGTGATGAATCTTGCCTTCATTCTGCTCACGGCCCTGGCGTCGGCGGCCCACGCGCAGGCTCCGGCGGCCAAGCCGGCGGTGGATCCGACGGTGGCCGCCAACACGCAAAAGGCGCGCCAGGCGCTGGAGCGCACCATCCAGGCGCTGGGCGGCCGCGCCTACCTGGACTATTTCGACGTGCGCCAGGAGGGTCGCACCAACCGCTACTATCGCGGCTCACCGGCGGGGGTGGGCGCCCCCTTCCGCCGCTATTGGAAGGCCCCGGACAAGGAACGAATCGAGTTCTTCAAGCGCGGCGACTGGAAGATCATCCACAACGGCGACCAGGGGTTCGACATCACATATCACGGCACACGCCGCGAGGATGCCTCCGACCTGGCAGACTACATGCGCCGGCGCGACCACTCCCTGGACAATGCGCTGCGGCGCTGGCTGCAGGAGCCCGGCGTGATGCTGTTCCATGAAGGGCTTTCTCTCGCGGAGCGCAAGCAGGTGGAAAAAGTTTCCTTGCTGAATGCGCACAACCAGTCGGTCACGCTCTACCTAGACACTTCCACTCATCTTCCCGTCAAAACCACCTACAGCTTTCGCGATCCCAAGACCCGGGAGACGATCGAGGAAGGCGAAATCTTCGACAACTACCGCATGGTGCAGGGCATCCAGACTGCGCACAACCTGCTGCGCACGCGCAACGGCGAAATCGTGAACCAGCGCTTTCTCAAAAGCGTGAGCTACAACAACGGCATGGCGGACTCCATGTTTACCGCCGTCGTCAATTACGTGCCCAAGACGGGTTCCACCGAGCAGCGCCCTCCGCACTAGCCAAGTGTGTCTTTTACGCCACAAATGTGGCTCTCAAGAAGTTGCGGGAAACGAGCCAACAAGTGTGGCTAAATTGCCACAGGCATGGTCTCCGGAATAGGGCATAAACTATTCCTAGTTCATGATTTACGAACAAACACTGAGCCAACCGGTTGGATGCCGGGGAATCGGCCTGCACTCAGGCGCTCCGGTCGCGCTGCGCATTTTGCCCGCGGCGGCGGGAACGGGGATTGTGTTCCGCCGCGTGGACCTGGAAGGTTTCGAGATTGAAGCCACGGGTCGCAACGTGGCGCGCGTGAGCTACGCCACCAGCCTCATGAAAAAAGGCGTGCTCATTTCCACCACCGAGCACCTGCTCGCGGCTTTGATCGGCCTGGGCGTGGACAATGCCATCCTCGAGCTGGACAACCTGGAGTTGCCCATCCTGGATGGCAGCGCGAAGCCCTTCGTAGAGATGGTGCGCCAGGCCGGGCTGCGGCCGCAGCGCCGGCGCCGCATCTACCTGCGCATGCGGCGCGAGGTGGAACTGCGCGAAGGCGACAAGTTCATCGCCGTCTATCCGGCGCGGGGCTACTCAGTTTCCTACAGCATCAACTTTCCCCATCCGCTGATTGGCCGGGAAAGCTTCGAAGTGGAGTTGAGCCCCAGCGGCGCGGGCGCCAACGGCTGCGCGGAGAGCGATCCTTTCTGCCGCGAAATTGCTCCAGCGCGCACCTTCGGCTTCCTGCACGAAGCCGAAGCCATGCGCAACATGGGGCTGATCCGCGGCGCCTCGGAGGAAAACGCTATCGTGCTGACGCGCGACGGCATCCACAATCCGCCGCTGCGCTTTCCCGACGAGTTCGTGCGGCACAAAGTCCTGGACCTGATGGGAGACCTGGCGCTTTTGGGGAAGCGCATGATCGGCCGCGTGGTGGCAGACCGCGCCGGGCATGCCATGCATACCGCGCTGGTCACGCGCCTGCTCAAGGATCGCTCTTTGTGGGAAGAGGCCACGGGTGAAGAGCTGGAGACCGAAGCCGAAGCCCCCGCGCACAGTGCGAGTCTTGCCGCCCGTCCCGTCTAGATTCTTTCTGCTAGCGGACTATCGCGCCCGGGCCACAGGTGGCTTCGCAGCCGGCAGCGGCACTTCTTCCGTCTGAGTGGCGAGCCACTGCTCCAGCTTGCGCTTGGCGCCCGAAGCAAGTTCAAGAAAGCGCAGGCCGGCGTGCTCGTGCTCGTCCACCCAGGACACTTCCCCGGTGACTTCGATCTGGCCTTTGCTCCCGGGCAAGTCAAAGCTGACGGCGAAGATGGTTCCCGGTTCCAGGCGGCCCACGTCTCCGACAGACATGCCGGATTCGCTCAGGTTGCGCGACCGGCCGTAAAGAATCTTTCCATTGTTGGAGCCCAACAGCACCGGCGTTGAAAAAGGCTGGCGAAAATAGCGGCGGCGTTCGCGCAGGATGACGCCATGGGCGGCGCGCAGGCTGCGCGCGGCGCGCTCCATGGAGAGGGGCTTGTCGAGCACGAAGTGGGCGCCCATGGAAAACGCCTCGCCCACGCTGGTGCGCCTGTTTACGACGGCGAAGGTAATGGTCTTGCGATTGGAAGTGGTCTGACGGAGCCCCTGGAGGACTTCGCGCGCTCCGTCCACATCGTCGCAATCAATAATGACCGCGTCAAAGCGGCGGCGCTGCAGGACCTCGCGAGCTTCCGGGGCTTCGGTGCACACCTCCACGCTGATGCCCACGTCGTCCAACACGCGGCGCAATACACGGAACACGTCCGGATCCCGGCTGAGGAGGAGAGTAACCAAAAGGTCTTGACCTGCCCTATGGTACCGCCGCGGCCAGCGCAACGCCAGATAACCAAAGTAATGGGCTGCAGGCGCCGCCCGACGGTTATTTGGAGTTCGAGGCTGCGCTCTCGGCCTGCTTGACCAGCTCCAGATCGATCGTGATCTTGACCTCGTCGCCCACCACCACTCCACCGGCATCGAGTTTGCGGTTCCAACTGACGCCGAAGTCCTGGCGGTTGATTCTGGTGGTGGCAGTGGCGCCGCGCCGCATTTCGCCCCTGGTTCCGGTGATCGCGGGGGTGGGTCCTTCCACATCGAGCACCACTTCCTTGGTGACGCCGCGGATGGTCAGGTCTCCGGTTACGCGCAGTGCCCCTTCGCCCGCTTTCTCCACCTTGCGGGACTGGAAGCGGATGGTGGGATGATTGGCCACGTCGAAGAAGTCGGCGCTC
>CAYRII010000122.1:0-7965 GCA_964424245.1 uncultured Terriglobales bacterium
CTCTTCCGATCTGCTGGGCGGAGCCGATGCTGACCAGCATCAAGTGGGTGGCGGCGCCGGCGGCGCTGCTGACATTTCTGTTCATGATGGCGCGCCTGCTGCGGCGCGAGCGGTAGACGGTTCCACGGTTGCCTGCTAGAATCGATAAAATCCAGTCCCCGGAGAGCGAATGCAAGCCATCCTGGCGCTGGAAGACGGGCGCGTCTTCCGCGGCAAAGGCTACGGTGCGAAGGGCGAGTGCTACGGGGAAGTCGTTTTCAATACCGCCATCACCGGCTACCAGGAAATTTTCACCGATCCCTCCTACGCGGGACAGATTGTTGTCCTGACCAACCCCCAGATAGGCAATTACGGCACCAACGCCGAGGACCAGGAGTCCACGCGTCCCCACATCGAGGGGCTGGTGGTGCGCGAGTTTTCGCCCATCAGCTCCAACTGGCGCTCACAGCAGGTGGCCGACGAGTACCTGGAAAAGTTCAAGATCCCGGTGATTGCGGAGATTGACTCGCGCGCCGTGGTGCGCCACCTGCGCGAGCACGGCGTGATGCGGGGCGTAATCTCTTCGCTGGAGACGGACGCGGAGAAGCTGGTGGAGAAGGCGCGCTCCATCCCCAAGATGGACGGGCAGGACCTGGCGCGGGTGGTGACCACCAAGCAGCGCTACCTGTGGGAGGTGGGGGAACGCTCGCACGAGCCCACGCAGGTGGTGGGGGTGAAGGACGAGCCGGCGCGCTTCCACGTGGTGGCCTACGACTACGGCATCAAGCACAACATTCTGCGCAAGCTGGTGGCGCACGGCTGCCGGGTGACGGTGGTGCCGGCGGAGACGCGCTCGGAAGACGTGCTGGCGCTGGAGCCGGATGGCGTGTTTCTCTCCAACGGGCCGGGCGACCCGGAGCCGGTGACCTACGCGCAGGAGAACATCCGGCGGCTGATGGGGCGGGCGCCGATTTTCGGCATCTGCCTGGGACACCAGTTGATTGGGCTGGCGCTGGGCGGCAAGACTTACAAGCTGAAGTTCGGGCACCACGGCGGCAATCATCCGGTGAAACGACTGGCGACGGGCAAGGTGGAGATTACGTCGCACAACCACAACTTTGCCGTGGACCCGGACTCGCTGCCCGAGAGCGAAGTGGAACTGACGCACATCGACCTGAACGACCAGACGCTCGAAGGATTGCGGCACCGCAACCTGCCGCTGTTCAGCGTGTAGTATCACCCGGAGGCCGCGCCGGGCCCGCATGACTCGCATTACCTGTTCGGGGATTTTGTGCGGATGATGGAGGAGTGGAAGAAGTGAGGGCAATCAACGTGGATTTTGAGTGGGTCCCCCTCGAAGCCGAGGTCGGCAAGCCCTACCGCTACCCGTTCGCGGCCACCAAACACATGAAGGAATCCTATTCTCAGCCTGGTGTCTATAGATGGGCGGTGTTCGCGAAGGAGACCGAGCCTTGGGCTGTTTACATTGGAGAGGCCGAGGACTTGGTCAGGCGGCTGGCTGGCTACCTCAAACCCGGCAACAAGCAACAGACAAACCTGCGGATTAAGCAGTATTTGGACGAAAGACTAACTTCGGGTTCGCGGATTGAGTTTCATAAGTTAGATTTCAGCCCGTTCAAGGTCAACGGAGTCGAACTGAGCATAGACACCTGCCACAAGTCCCCAGTTCGAAAGATTCTGGAGAATCTGGCAATACTCCAACACGAGAAGAAGCTCTGCACGGTTATGAACCGTACCGCAGATGTAAGGGAAAAGAAGCGGGTCAAAGCAGCAAGCCACCTTGGCCTTTCAAGGGACAAACTGGCGACTATCCTCAAGGCGATTGAGGAGGGGTAGGATGCAACCGTCGGACCTACAATTCGCGGAATGGGCCAGAAGCAGGTCCTTCGATCGCGCTCAGTCCGGCCGCCACGGCGGCCTCCCTCGCGCGACCTCGGGATGACAAGTTTGGGGGAGCGGGGTGGGGTGCGGTCGCTGCGCGAGTCGGGCCTGAAGGCCCGACCTACCGAGCCGCGCCCTTTCACGGAAGCAGATCCCTCGCTGCGCTCGGGATGACAAATTTGGTGGGACTGGATGAAGGCTGGATGACGAAGGCGGGATGACAAAGGCAGGTGGTGGCGGGCAAGGGTGACAATTCGCAAGGCAACGTGCTCGACCTGGAGCTGCGGTGGAGGCCGGTGATGGCGGCGGCGGGGCGGCCGTATCGGTTTCCGGAGCGAACGACGAAATACCTGCGCCGGGCGTACCAGGGCCCCGGGGTGTATTGCTGGCGGGTGGAACGGCCGCGGGTGGCGAGCGTGGTGTACATCGGGGAGACGGAGCGCGTGGAGCGGCGCCTGCGCGGGTTCCTGGGGCCGGGGCAGCAAATGGAGACCAATCTGCGGTTGAACCAGATGTTCAAGGCGCTGGCCAAGGGCGGAGCGGAGATCACGCTGGAGGTGCTGGCGTTTCCGGCGTTCGAGGTCAATGGGTATGAAGTGAGCATGGAGCGGCTGGGGAGCCCGCACGTGCGCCGGCTGGTGGAGAGCATTGCCATCCTCTCCGAGATGAAGATGGGATCGATGGTGCTCAACCGGGGGAAAGAACTGCTGGAGAGGCAGAAGGCGCGACTGTTTCCGCTGGTGCAACAGATGGAGGAAGGAGAGCGGAAACGCTTCCTGAAGTTTCTGGCGAGCCGGGCGGGGAAGACGCAGTTGTGAAAAGCCTCGGGATTCAGAATGTTGTCATCCCGAGCAGGGCGAGGGATCTGGTCTTGAGACCTCAAGTTCGGTTGCACGTGTACATCATGTCGAGCAAGTCCCGGGTTATTTACACGGGCATGTCGGGAACCCTGACCGAACGGGTGCTTCGGCACAAAAGAGGGGAAATCGAGGGCTTCACTCAGCGCTACAAGATAACGCGCCTGGTGTACTACGAGCCGTTCCGGTACGTCAAGAACTGCATCAACCGCGAGAAGCAAATCAAGGCGTGGACACGTGCCAAGCGCGTCGCGTTAATCGAGTCCATGAACCCTACTTGGGAGGACCTGGCCGCGGACTGGTTCGACGAAGACGGAGAACTGAACCCGAAAAGCAGATCCCTCGCTGCGCTCGGGATGACAAACTGGCGGAATGAGGACCGCTTGGCACAAAGGGAGTCGTCAAAGGCACGAGGATAATCAGACCCCTCGCTGCGCTCGGGATGACAATCGAGTGGGGGGAGTGGAGCGACGAAATGCG
This sequence comes from uncultured Terriglobales bacterium, assembly GCA_964424245.1. Classification (GTDB taxonomy): domain Bacteria; phylum Acidobacteriota; class Terriglobia; order Terriglobales; family Acidobacteriaceae; genus CAYRII01. The sequence goes on from CAYRII010000122.1 coordinate 3,219, forward strand.
ATTGGAGCGGCGGTTTGAGGCACAACGAAAAAGCAGATCCCTCGCTTCGCTCGGGATGACAATTGATTGAAGAGGCTTGCCGCAAGAAAAGACTGAATGCCACGTCGCAATGACATCTCGAAGATCCTGATTATCGGCTCGGGACCGATTGTGATCGGGCAGTCGGCGGAGTTTGATTACTCGGGGACGCAGGCGTGCAAGGCGCTGAAGGCCGAGGGCTACGAGGTGGTGCTGGTGAATTCCAACCCGGCGACCATCATGACCGATCCGGAGTTCGCCGACCGCACCTACATCGAGCCGCTGACGCGGGAGTTTCTGGAAGAGATCATCCGCGTGGAGTCGGAGATGTGCGGCGGGCGGGGCTTCGCCTTGCTGCCCACGGTGGGCGGGCAGACGGCGCTGAACCTGGCGGTGGAACTGGCCGACGGCGGGGTGCTGGAAAAATACGGCGTGGAGCTGATTGGGGCGCAGTTGCGCGCCATCAAGATGGCGGAGGACCGGCTGCTGTTCAAGGACGCTATGGCGCGCATCGGGCTGGACGTGCCCAAGTCCGCGCTGGTGAACAACCTGAAAGACGGCCTGGAATTCAGCGGCAAGATCGGCTTCCCGGTGATCCTGCGGCCGTCGTTTACCCTGGGCGGGACGGGCGGCGGCATTGCCTACAACCGCGAGGAGCTGCTGGAGCTATTGGCGAGGGGCCTGGACCTCTCGCCGGTGCACGAAGTGCTGATCGAGGAGTCGGTGCTGGGGTGGAAGGAGTACGAGCTGGAGGTGATGCGCGACTTCGCGGACAACGTGATCATCGTGTGCTCCATCGAGAACTTCGATCCCATGGGAGTGCACACCGGCGATTCCATCACGGTGGCGCCGGCGCAGACGCTGACCGACCGTGAATACCAGGCAATGCGCGACGCGGCCATTGCGGTGATCCGCGAGGTGGGAGTGGAGACGGGCGGCTCGAACATCCAGTTTGCGGTGCATCCCACCACGGGGCGCATGACGGTGATTGAGATGAACCCGCGGGTGTCGCGCTCGTCGGCGCTGGCCTCGAAGGCCACGGGCTTTCCCATTGCCAAGATTGCGGCGCGGCTGGCGGTGGGCTACACGCTGGACGAGATTCCGAACGACATCACGCGCAAGACGCCGGCGTGCTTTGAGCCCACGCTGGATTACGTGGTGGTGAAGATTCCCAAGTGGCAGTTCGAAAAATTTCCCGGCGCCGACGAGACCCTGGGCCCGCAGATGAAGTCGGTGGGCGAGGTGATGGCCATTGGGCGGACGTTCAAGGAAGCGCTGTTCAAGGGCATCCGGTCGCTGGAGACTGGCAAGAAGCCGGGGTCGCAGAAGTTCGAGCCGCGCATCCTGACGCAGCGGCTGGTGACGCCGCATCCCGAGCGCCTGGCCTACCTGCGCTACGCGCTGCGCCAGGGACACACGGTGAAAGAGCTGGCCAAGATGACGGCCATCGATCCGTGGTTCCTGTACCAGTTGAAGGAAGTGGCGGAGATGCAGGCGGAGGTGGAGAAGCATCCCAGCGAGTCGGTGCCCGGCGCGGTGGTGCGCGAGGCCAAGCGGCGGGGGCTGTCGGACGCGCGGCTGGCCAACTCCTGGCGGCTGGGGGATGGCGAAGGCGGGGCGGCCAAGGTTCGCCACCTGCGCAAGAAGCACGGCGTGGTTCCGGTGTACAAGCGCGTGGATACCTGCGCGGCGGAATTCGAGAGCTACACGCCCTATCTCTATTCGACCTACGAAGAAGAAGACGAGGCGCCGCCGACGGACAAGAAGAAGGTCATCATCCTGGGGAGCGGGCCGAACCGCATCGGGCAGGGCATTGAGTTCGACTATTGCTGCTGCCACGCGTCGTTTGCGCTGCACGAGGACGGATACGAGACGGTGATGGTGAACTGCAATCCGGAGACCGTCTCCACCGACTACGACACCAGCGACCGGCTGTACTTTGAGCCGCTGACGCTCGAGGACGTGCTGGCGATCTACGAACACGAGGCGGCGGGCGGCGCGCCGGTGGGAGTGATTGTGCAGTTTGGCGGGCAGACGCCGCTGAACCTGGCTCTGCCGCTGAAGGCGGCGGGCGTGCCCATCATCGGAACGTCGCCGGAATCGATCGACCTGGCGGAGGATCGCAAGCGCTTTGGGAAGCTGCTGGAGGAACTGGACATTACCCAGCCGCCGGGCGGCATGGCCACGAGCGTGGAGGAGGCTGTGGCGGCGGCCAACCGCATCGGGTATCCGGTGCTGGTGCGTCCTTCGTACGTGCTGGGCGGGCGGGCGATGGTGATTGCCTACGACGACGACTCGGTGATCCGCTACATGAAGGAGGCGGTGGAGTATTCGCAGGAGCGGCCGGTGCTGATTGATCACTTCCTGGAAGACGCCACCGAGGTGGACGTGGATGCGCTCTCCGACGGCGAGGACGTGGTGATTGCCGGCATCATGCAGCACATCGAAGAGGCGGGAATCCACTCGGGGGATTCGTCGTGCGTGCTGCCCGCGGTGGACATTCCTGGGGCGGCCATCGCCACCATGCGCGAGTACACCTTCCGCCTGGCGCGCGCGCTGCAGGTGGTGGGGCTGATGAACATCCAGTTTGCCATCCAGCGGCGCAGCGGGCGCGCGGGCGCTGAGGACGCAGGCGAGGACCAGGTGTTCGTGCTGGAGGTGAATCCGCGGGCCTCGCGCACCGTGCCCTATGTCTCCAAGGCGACGGGGGTGCCGCTGGCCAAGATTGCGGCGCGGCTGATGACGGGGCGCAAGCTGCGCGAGTTCTTGCCGGAGCAGGTGGAGCGCGGCACAGACCTTTCCACCGGGCAGTGCTTCTTCGTGAAGTCGCCCGTGTTTCCCTGGTCGAAGTTTCCCGGCGTGGACACGGTGCTGGGCCCGGAGATGAAGTCGACGGGCGAGGTAATGGGCGTGGCCGATAACTTTGGCGAGGCGTTTGCGCGGGCGCAGCGTTCGGCGGGGCTCTCGCTGCCGACATCGGGCACGGTGTTTTTGAGCGTGACCGACCGCGACAAATCGGGCGTGGCGGAGCTGGCCAAGCGGTTTTCCGAGATGGGCTTCCGCATTGTGGCCACGCACGGCACCGCAGACGTGGTGGAGCGCGCGGGGCTGGTGGTGGAGCGCGTGTACAAAGTGAAAGAAGGCCGGCCCAACGTGGTGGATTTGATCAAGGGCGACCGTATCCAGCTGGTGGTGAATACGCCGCACGGGGCCGAGCCGTGGTTCGACGAGAAGGCCATCCGGCGCGCCGCGGTGACGCACAACGTGCCCACGATTACCACCATGGCGGCGGCGCGGGCGGCGGCGGAGGGGATCGCCGCGCGCCAGCGGGGCGAAATCAGCGTGCGCGCGCTGCAGCATGTGCACGCCGAGCGGGAAGCGGCGGCGAAGTAGGCTCACCACAGAAAAGCTCACCACAGAGACACAGAGGGTTTTCGGGTGTTCCCCGGAGCGAAAGTGAACCGTGTTCCCACCGGGTCGCCGGGGGTTGGTAGAATCAGCGCTCGCGAGGTGCTGCATGAGGCGCATTCTGCTGTCCGCACTACTCCTGGGTTCATTCTCCGCTGAACTGGCCGCACAACAGGTGCGGGCGCGGCCGCTGCGGCCGGTTTCCACCTACTCCATTGTGGCGCGCGACCCGCAGACGGGAGAACTGGGCGTGGCGGTGCAATCGCACTGGTTTGCCGTGGGGCAGATCGTGCCCTGGGCGGAGGCGGGCGTGGGCGCGGTGGCCACGCAGTCATTCGTGGACCCGAGCTACGGCAAGCTGGGGCTGGAGCTGATGCGGGCGGGGAAGAGCGCGCCGGAGGCGCTGCGGGGGCTGGTGGAGGCCGATGAAAGCCCAGACGTCAGGCAGGTGGCCATGATTGATGCGCAAGGCAGCTTGGCCGTCTGGACAGGCTGCAAGAATATTCAGGACGCCGGATACGCGTTCGGTCTTGAGCAAGACCCGGATCGGACCATGGCTGAGGCCGGATCCTGCAGCAGGGTGGTCCGGGGCCGCAACTACTCCGTCCAGGCCAATCTGATGGCCAACAACCTGGTGTGGCCGGCCATGGGCGAGGCGTTTCGCAAAGCCAAGGGCGACCTGGCCGAGAGGATGCTGGCGGCGCTAGATGCGGCGCAGGCGGTGGGCGGAGACATTCGCGGGCGGCAGTCGGCGGCGCTGATTGTGGTGAAAGCCAAGTCCTCGGGCAAGCCGTGGCAGGACCGCGTCTTCGATGTGCGCGTGGACGATGCGCCAGAGCCGCTGGCGGAATTGCGGCGGCTGGTGACGGTGCAGCGCGCCTACAACCACATGAATGCGGGCGACCTGGCGGTGGAGCACAAGGACAACGAGGCGGCGCTGCGCGAATACGCCGCGGCGGAGGCGCTGGCGGCCGGCTCCAAGGACATCCTGCCCAGCCGCCTGGCGGAGATGATGTTCTGGCACGCGGTGGCGCTGGTGAACATGGAGCGCGTGGAAGAAGCCGTGCCGCTGTTCCACAAGGTCTTTGCCATGGACGAGAACTGGCGCACGCTGACGCCGCGGCTGCCCAAAGCGGGCCTGCTGCCGGATGACCCGAAGCTGATGGAGAAGATCACGGGCAATACTGAGCCGGCACGGGGCAGTTAGGTTGACCTGCCGGCTTCCCAAAACGGGAATCACAGTTACTTGCCTGACAGATTCCTTGACGTGCACCCCTTGGGACTGTGCTAAGGTTCTCGCCAAACTGCAAAGCCAACCAGG
>CAYRII010000123.1:0-7922 GCA_964424245.1 uncultured Terriglobales bacterium
GGCCCCGGCCGTGGAAATCTATTTTGCCCGCGGCGCCGGCCCGCGCATGATGAATATCGTGCTCTCCGGCACGCACGGCACCGCCGAAGCGTCCTTTAAGGTTCCCGGCCATCGCGTTGTCAACCCTGACGACCTCATGCTGTACTCGCTCGAAATCGCCAATTCCGAGGGTTACTGGGTGGAATTTTCACGCGCTGTAATCCAGGGCGAGCTCAACCCTGTGACCGCGCGCATGAAGGAGGCGTATCCCCTGGCCATGGAGGAAGCGCGCAAGCGCCTGCGCGAAGGTGAGTTGGCCTCGAGCGTGCATCGCGCCATCACCGACGTCTTCCAGCAGTACGGCTTTTCCCTCGGGCACCTTTCCGGGCACGCCATCGGCACCACCATGCTGGAGTACCCGTCGGTCGGCGCCCACAGCGAAGTGGTGCTCAAGGAGAACATGGTGCTGACCGTCCACCCCCAGGTGGTCGACCAGGATGGCAAGGTCTGCCTCTACACGCAGGACACGTTCCGCGTGGGCAAGACCGAAGGGGAAAACTTCGTCGACGTCCCCTGGCGCCTGTATCGCGGCAATGACGCCTAGCACCTCTGCGCAGCGCGATCAAGGAAGTCGCCGCGGAACAGCCTGCCATTGACTCCGCATCGTGGAGGTTCCCCAAATCTGCTCCGCTGTGGCAAAGTAGGTGTTTCGTTTTTCAGGAGTTCAGCGATGAAAATCTGTGTTGTCGGATGCGGCGCCGTCGGCAGCCTCTTTGCCGCGCACCTTGCGCAAAAGGGCGAGGTGGAAGTCTTCGCCTTTGATGTCTCCCGCGAGCACGTGAAAGCCATCAACGCAAGAGGACTGCGCTTATCCGGCGAAGCCGGTTTCACCGCCCGGCTCACCGCCACCGCCGATCCTGCCGCGCTGCCGCGCTGCGACTACGGCATCGTGGCCACCAAGAGCGTGCACACGCGCGGAGCCATGGAGCAGGTGGCGCGCATCTTTGACGTCAACAGTGCGGTTTGTTCGGTACAAAACGGCGTGGGCAACGAGGAAATCATTGCCGAACACGTTCGCTACGTGATCCGCGGCACCACGTTTCCCGCCGGACACATCGTCGAGCCGGGACACGCCGGCTACGACATCAAGGGCGACACCTGGATCGGCCCCTTCGAGCCCTCCGAAACTCCCATGGCCATGGTGGAAGGACTCGCCGGATTCCTCACCCGCTCCGGCATGAACACCATCGCCATGGCGGATGCGCGGGGCGCCCAGTGGACCAAGCTCATTTTCAACGCGGGCACCAACCCCGTGGGCGCGCTCACCGGCTTGCACCACGGCGCGGCCACGTTTTTCCCGCCCACCGGTGAACTCTTCGAGGCGCTGATTGATGAAGGTCTTGCCGTTGCCCGCGCCCTGGGCATCGCGCTCGACAACGACCCCAAGGCGCTCGTGCTCAAGGCCGCCCACGCTCCCGGCAAGCACAAGGCCTCCATGCTGCAGGACATCGAGGCCCGGCGGCAGACCGAAGTGGACTTCATGAACGGCGCCATCGTCGAATGGGGCAAGAAAACCGGCGTACCCACGCCGCTCAACCGCGCCGTCTGGTCGCTGGTCAAGGGGCTCGAGCACTCCTGGACCAATCCGTGAACTTGTGGAGCCGTCACACCCGGCGCGGCGAAAGATCTACAGTTAGAATGTTCGCGCGGCTTTGTCCGATTCAGAACTAGGAACCAAGACGGGGAACCGAAACCTCTATGCCTCCCTTCAAGATCGGTGTTCTGCAACTCAGCATGGAACCTCTGGACGAAACCGTGGCTATGGCCAAAGCCTGCGAGCAGGCTGGCTTCGACACCTTTTGGCTGGCCGAAGCCTATCCCTGGTGGCGCAAGCACTCCTACGAGGCGCGCTCCTCCACCGCCATTACCGCCATCCTGGCTCGCGAAACCAGGCGGATCACCATCGGCTGGGGCATCATCTCTCCCTACACGCGCCACCCCGTGCAGATCGCCATGGAGGCGCGCGTGCTTCAGGACGCCGCCGGCGACGGCCGCTTTCTCCTCGGCCTCGGTGCCTCGAAGATCTTCATGAAGGAAATCGGCGAGGGCGAAAAAGGCAAGGAAATCGGCCCTGCCGTGGTCATGCGGGAAAGCCTGGAGATCATTCAGGCGCTGCTTGCGGGTGGAGAAGTGCGCTACGACGGTCGGGCCTTCTCCGCCCACGCCCCCGCGCTCAAGTCCGACGCCTCCATCTCCCGCGCGCGAGTGCCCGTGTATTTCGCCGGTACCGGGCCCATCCTGCAGAAGATGGCGGGCGCGCACACCGACGGACTGCTCACCGCTTCCATCACCACGCCCGAGTTCGTCAAGTACTCCCGCAAAAACATGGAAGAAGGCGCGCGCAAAGCGGGCAAAGACCCGGCGGCACTCGACCTCGGTTCCGTCATCGTGGGCAGCGTGCACCGCGACGGCAAGAAGGGCAGGGAAGGCGCGCGCGAGATGGCGGCCATGTACCTGGCTAACAAGGTGCAGAACATCCGCGGCACCGCGGACGTGCTGCTGCAGAGCGCCGGCCTTTCGTTTGAGGAGATTCGTCCTGTCGCTGAGGCCATGGAGCAGGGCGGGCGCAAGGCCGCGGCGCGTGCTGTCAGCGACGAAGTGCTGGCCAAAGTGCACCCCATTGCCGGCACACCCGACGAATGCATCGCGCGCATCGCAGAGTACCGCGCCGCCGGCTGTACGCACATCATGCTGGAAGTTTGGGGCGGCGACCGATTGGAGCAGGCCAAACTGTTTGGCGAGGCTGTCTTGCCTCACTTCAAAAAGTAGCTCGCACGCTGGTTGGGTCTAGCTCTTTTTCCCGGGTTGACCGCTGCGATACTCGAGAAAGCTCTTCTGGCAAGTTTCCGCCGCCTGGCGCAATTCGGCGAAGGTCGGCGTTTCACGCATCCGCGTAAGCAGGGGATCGGCCTCCAGTGCCTCCAGCGCGCAATAGTTCTGCTGGATGGCTCCTCGAATCAGTCTGGCGGCGAGCTCTTGCTTGCCGCAATAGGCCAGGATCGCTCCCTGGTAGTACTTCCACTCGGAATCAGGTTCCGCCAAAAGAGCCGGTTCCGCCCTGCTTGCCGCGCGGTCCAACTCCGCCCCTTTGGAGCCCAGGCAGGCTTGCAAGACTTCCCGGCGCCAGAAAGGATTGGCCGGCATCTTGCTTGCGCTCTGGCGGGCCTCTTCCACCCTGCCCAGTCGCAGCAGTGCGGCCGGCAGCACGCCCGTGGACCATTCCGATCCGGCGTCCAGCTTCAAGTAGTCCAGGGCGCGGTCCGCCCGGCCCAATTCGAAAAAGGCAAAAGCGCAGGAACGGAAGTTGTAATTGGCAGGGTCGAGCTTCAATGCGGCATCGCACTCGCGCGTGGACTCTCGCAGCAATCCCGCGTAGCGCAAGACGTACGCCATGGTGAAGTGCGCCTCCGCGCTTTCCTGACGCCTGCGCACCAGGCTCTCGGCGTCGCGGTGAGCCTGGTTGAGGTCGCCCTGCTCCACGCGGTTGCGCGTCAACCGGGCCGAGGCGGAGATCAGGTTGGGATCGAGTTGCAGCGCGCGCTCCAGCGCCTTGACCGAACGCAACAGGTTCTCTTCGCCGCCATCGGAATAGGAAGCGTCGTAGTGGTAGCGTAGTCCCAACGCCTCCCAGGCTGGGGCGTTCTCCGGGTCGAGCTCCACCACGTGCTCTAGCACCACAATGGCGTCCCGGTTGGGACCGGGGTCGCGTGAGAGTGCGGCGCTGCGCAGGAACAGCTCGTAGGCCTCCTGATTGGTGGGCCGTGTCTTGCTGGCGAGTGTGCCCGCATCCAGGCCCAGGGCGGGCAGCAACTCGCGTCGCACCTGCGCGTCCAGCGCCTGCTCCATGGCTACCAGGTCGCGGATGCCTACGACCAAAGTGCCCTGCCACAGCAACCGGTTGCTGTCCACTTCAATCGCTTCCCAGGTGATGCGCACCTTTTCACCTTCGCGCATGAAATGTCCGGTGAGGACCGTGGCCACGCGCAGCTCCTGGCCCGCCTTCTGCAGGTCAAAGTCCACGCCCGTGTATTTCTGCGACGCCGCCACCGGGCGCGCCTCCAGCGCGCGGTTGTAGGCCAGGGCGCGGGCGATTTCGTCCGCCAGGGCAAAGCGCAAGAAGTCTGACTCCACGTCGCCCGTCACGTTGCGGAAGGGCAGCACGGCGATGGTGTTTTTGGCGGCCGCGGCGCTGTGGGTGGCGCGCTGATACCGCGTCCACAACACAAATCCCGCCGTCAGCATCATGGCCAACACAACCGTGGCGGAAAGCAAGACGAGTGGCCGCTGCCACAGCGCACGTCGGAACGTCTTGCTGGTCGTTTTCGGCAGGCCGGTGTGACGGCTGGCGCGCAGCGTGGAATCGGTTTCGCGCTTGAGCTGCAGCAGGTCGGCCTTCATCTCCCACGCGCTCTGGTAGCGCAGCTCCCGGTTCTTCTCCAGGGCCTTGCCCAGGATGAATTCCATGCCCTTCGGCATTCCCGGATTCACACTGAGAGGAGAAAGTGGCTTCTTGTTGAGCACGTCGTACATGGTGGTTACAGCGTTGCTGCCCATGAACGACTTCCGGCCTGTGGCCATTTCGTAGAGTACGGCGCCGAAGGAGAACAGGTCGCTGCGCAGGTCGAGTTCCTCGCCCCGTGCCTGCTCCGGAGACATGTAGATCGCCGTGCCGGGGATGATTCCCAATTCGGTGAGCGGTTCTTCCGCCCGCACCGCCGCGGTTTCTTCGCCGTCCTGTACCGGGCGGCGTTCCGGCATTAGTTTGGCCAGGCCGAAGTCCAGAATCTTGGCCTGGCCGCGGGGCGTAATCCAGATATTGGCGGGTTTGATGTCGCGGTGCACAATCCCCTTGGTGTGTGCCGCGTCCAAAGCATCCGCCACCTGTGCGGCCAGGTCGAGTAGTTCGTCGAGGAGCAACGGCTGGTCCCCTTGCAGGCGCTGCTTTAGGGTTTGGCCCTCGAGCAGTTCCATGACGATGAACGGCCGGCCCTCGTGCTCTTCGATTTCATGGATCGTGCAGATGTTGGGATGATTCAACTGTGAGGCGGCGCGCGCCTCGCGGCGAAATCGTTCCAGTGAAGTGCGGTCGCTGGCCAGGTGCTCGGGGAGGAATTTGACTGCAACTTTGCGGCCCAAGCGAACGTCTTCCGCTTCGTACACCACGCCCATGCCCCCGCTGCCCAACTTGCCGACCACACGATAGTGGGCAAACGTCTGGCTGATCATGGCCAAAGCCCCAACGCCTGAGGCCCGCCATGTTAGGTCGCGGGCCACGGCGTGTCAACGAACACCGGTGACACAAATGAAGCGGGATTCAGCGGCGCGTCCAACGGACCTCCACCGATAAGCAGTTCCGCTAGTCGGCGGCGGTGGGCGATACCAAGCGCCCCACAATCTGGCGGAACTCTTCGTCAGTCACCAGGCCTCGTTTTTCAATTCCTCTTTGCTTCACCGCGGCCAGCACGGCGGCGCGCCGGTTCTCGGGAACCCTCAGTCCGAGTTCCTTGGCCTTGAGGTCAATGTTGTCCAGGCCGCTCTTCTTTCCCAGCACGATGCGACGCGGAGCGCCCACTAGCTCTGCCGAAAACGGCTCGATGGCCTGGGGAATGTGGAACTGGCTGGCCACAGCGCCACTCTCCCGCGTGAACAGGTTTTCGCCCACCAGAGGCTTCCAGGCGTCCACTTCGTAGCCGGAGGCGCGCCGCACCACCTCGGAAACCGCGCGCACACGCGACAGATCCATCTCCACCGGGACGTCGTACAGGCACTTGAGCGCCAGTGCGATTTCGGCAATATCGGCGTTGCCGGCGCGCTCGCCCATGCCGTTGATCGTTCCCTGGATCCAGGTGGCGCCGGCCCGCACCGCTGCCACCGCGCAGGCAGTGGCCATGCCGAAGTCGTTGTGCCCGTGGAAGTGCACCGGGACCTTGGGGCCGGCCCACGCGCACACTTGGCCCACCAGGAACTCCACCGCCTCTGGCCCGCAGGCGCCTATGGTGTCCACAACCACCAGCTCGGCGGCCCCTGCAGCGAGCGTCTCTTCGTAGATGCGCTTCAGGAAGTCGAGTTCGGAACGCGTGCCATCCACGGCGAAAAATGCCACCGCGACTCCGCTCTCCGTGGCGTGTCGCACAGCCTCCACGGCGCGGCGAACGGCTTCGTCCTTCGAGATGCCGTAGGCTTCCAGTTTGATGTCGCTGGTGGGCGTCTCGACCATGGTGTGGCGCGCGCCCAGGCGCACAACCTCGTCCACGTCGGCCTTCACAGCGCGCGCGAATCCCCAAATCTCGGCCCTGAGTCCGGCCGCGAGGATCAGCTTCATGGCCTCGGCATCGTCCGCCGAGACGCGCGGAAAACCCGCCTCGATTCGTCCCACTCCCAGCGCATCCAGCTGGCGCGCGATTTCCAGCTTTTGCTCCGGAGTCAGCACCACACCCACAGTTTGTTCGCCGTCGCGCAGCGTGGTGTCATAGAAGCGCACCGGTCCGCGGCCCTGGAAGCGCTCCCGCACCTCCGAGCGAGCGTTCAACGCGCTTACCCAGACTCTGCTTTTGTCGTCTTCCGCCATGTCACTCCGCCTTGGGCGGCGGCCCGCCGTGCGCTTCCTCCCAGGAGATCACCGGGTTGCGCAGTATGCCGATCTGTTCGATTTCGCATTCCATCACATCGCCCGGTTTCAGGTACCACGCCTTGGGGTCGCCGGAGAAGGCGGCGACGCCGGAGACCGTGCCCGTCGACACCACGTCCCCCGCGCTATAGCCCATGGCCGAGTAGTGCGCCAGGATCTGCGGGATCTTCACGCTCATCTTGCTGGAATGGGACCGCTGCCGCGTCTCGCCGTTGACGCGCAGCTCCATGGCCAGGTTGTGCGGATCGGAGATTTCATCGGCCGTCACGATGTAAGGCCCCAGCGGGCAGAACGTATCAATGCCTTTGCAAAAGCTGAACACGCCGGATTTCATCTCCCGCCGCTGGATGTCGCGTGCGGTCACGTCATTGAAGATCAGGTAGCCGCCGATGTAGTCCTCGGCTTCTTCCGCGGAAAAATGTCGCCCGGATTTCTTGACCACCACGGCAAGTTCCAGTTCGTAATCGAGCTCCTCGGTCAGGTGGCGCGGATAGACCACGGGCTCCTCGGGTCCGATGATGGCGTCCACGTTCTGAAAAAAGACGATCCAGGGAAGCACGGGGTGGGAAAAGCCCGCCTTTTGCGCCTCCTCGTGATGCTCGCGAAAGTTGCCTGCCGTGTGAAAGAACTTTTTGGGGATGATGGGTGCGCGCCAACGAATCTCGTCCTTCCGGAAGATGACGCGTTCGCCTTCAGGGCCCGCGACCTTCCCTTCTTGCGCTAGCGCAAAATCCACGGCCTGCTTCGCGGCCTCCAGGCTGCGGTCGCCGCCTTCAAAGAGCCGGCGCATGTTGGCCGGCACGCGCTCCTCCGCCGCACGGGAAAAGTCGCCTCTCTTCTCCTCGTCCCGCACATACAGAGAGTAGGCCGCGTTCAAGTCCACCACGCGGCCGTCGGGGGCGAGGGCCCCGATTCGGCTTCGCCCACTGCCGTCCTCGAAAGTGAGCAATCGCATGGGTCTGGGTTTTCTCTCCTCGGTAGCTGCGGCAAGTTGCGTTTGATGGCTAAAGAAAAAGTTTATTGACTGGGCGCCCTGCTTGTCCACCGCGCGGCGGAACGCTGCAACTGTTGGGTCTGGACCACAATAGATTTCGCGCGTTGAAAAATCCACTCCCCTTGCGGCGGCTTCCGGGATACCATCGGGCGATTTGTCCTTCGACCATCGCACCACTGCAGGAACACAGGAGATGTTGGTTTGAACGGCTCCAATTCGTCTTCGGACACGCCGGCTGCCGGTTCTCGCTTGCTCCTCTTT
>CAYRII010000124.1:0-7887 GCA_964424245.1 uncultured Terriglobales bacterium
GGTAACACGGGTTCAAATCCCGTCGGGGACGCCAAGATTCATAGGGTCCAGACCCCCTGCTTGCGGCAGACGCGGGCAAAAGCCACGCTAACCTGTTCGGGCGTCAGCAAAAGGTACCGCTCATTGTGAGTGCGGTGATGATCCTGGGTGGAGCCGGGTTGATGATTGCGGGAAAACAAAAAGCCTAGCAGCCAGGCTCAATTCCTGACCCTTGTCCGCTTCAACAGGAATATCTCCTCGGCGATGCGGAGCCGCACGCCGGTTTCAAGCGCTCATCCGCAAAACGGGCAGGATTTCGTAGTCCTCGAATACTGCCGCAATGCCCTGCAGGCCCGCCCTTTCGCATGGCCGGACGCTGGCAACCTTGGCGCGGCAATGCACCAGCATGGGACCGCTGCTTCCGGTGACCTCGGGCGGAATCAGCATGAACAATTCCATCTCCGCCCCGAGGGACAAGGCCGTGCCAACGTAGGAAAACACACTCTCGGCAAGGTAGAGAAACACGCTTTTGACGCTGACGTCCTTGCTGAGGGTCAGGACTTCCTGGCTTTCTCCGTTTTCGAACATCATGCGAACCGGCGCGACATGAGGAACGCGCTCATTGGACCGCTTTTCTATGGGTGTAACCGTTATCCCTGGCATCAGAAGCTCCTTCCAAGACGCGCCCTCATGGCCTGAGGGCGCGTCCCGGGGGCGCGGCTCAGTTGCGACCGCGCCAATTGAGATGGAAGCGACCGTGGACGCTGGAGCAGCCCTGGTTTTTCGCCACGGCTGCTCGCGCGTCCGCCAACCTACTGACTCACAACCCGCAGGACCATCCGCGTGCCGCTATCCAGTTTGACGTCCCGGGTGGCGGAAGTGATGACCGATCCCTGGGTCGCACTGGAAGTGGCTGAGGTCAGGTTGAGGTCTCTCAATCCAACCACGCCGCTGCTCTTGGAAGTCAGTTGGGTGCCGGCGCCGAGGGTGGATCCCACCGCGCTTCCGGCAACCGAGGAAGTGCTGTCGACACCGGCATTGACCACACCGTCGGCGGCACTTCCCACGCCTCCAACCGTGCTACCAAGTGACCCCGTCGCGGAGCCAACCGTGGAAGTGGTCGAGCCAAGCAATCCACCGCCTCCTCCTCCGCTGGACGCGGGCTGCGATGCCATGACGGATCCGCGGGATGAGGTCATGGTGTCACTCTGCGCCTCAGTGGCTGCCAAGCTTTGCGGTGGCGCCAGTGCCTGAATGACCGAGTGCAAGGGAATCTCACGACCGTCTCTTAATACGGCCCGGTCGAACACCAGCCCCAGCGATGATTCCGAAGAGGCCTGTCCTTCCGCAGAGGCTTCGCCCTTGGCTTTGTTCTTCTTGCCCTTCGCGCGGGCCTTGGCTTCGGTTACCTGCCCGAGAAGAACGGTGTTCTTGGGCAGGATCACCTTGCCGTCGGACTTGACGGACTCTGTGGTCTTGGCGCGAACCCGGTCACCCGGCTTGGCTTTGCGGGAATCCACTGCCCCAGTCAGCTTGGCTGCCAGGGTCGTGCCCTCGGCCAAACGGACTCCGCCGGGGCCGGCATCGGCTGCAGCGGACGCCGAGGAAGCGGAGTCTGCTGAAGCACGCGCGCCCTTTTTGTCCCGCGCGCTGCCCTTCTCTTGGGCCGCTTGGGAGCTGGAAGCGTCCTGATTGGCGCTGGCGGAGGCTTCCGCGTCAACCTTGGCTCCGGCCTTCGCGGCCGGCGTGGAGACGCTGGTTTCCGTTGAGCTCTTGGTCTGCGCATCCACGGAGGTTTGCGCCACCGCTGCGCAGGACAACACCACGAGCAATGTCCAAAGGTACTGTAGGATTTTCATGCTTAGGTTCCTCCTCCCACCTGAGATGCATTTCTGCTCCCCTGGGTGGCTGTGCAAAGTGTCCTGCGGGACATGTATGGACATGTCCCGCGGGACATGTACTACCGGACGTCACCTCACAGACTCTCTTTCGGGGCCGGCAGCTTTGGCGACCGGCAGGCCAGGCATCGATTCCTTGGGCGTGCTGAGGTAGCCAGATATCTTGTTTTTGCTCACTTCAAAAACCACGACTTCGTAGAGCTGCCGGTCGCGCCCCGTGTAAAACTGCAAGGGCTCCAGCAGAGTACGGTCCTTCTTCTCGATGACGTGGTCGTCGGCGATGACGTTCACGGTGAATTTGCTGCGCTTGGGATCAGATTTTTTCAACTGCAGGCTGATGGTCGAGACGGGCTTGGCACCGGCGTTCTTGAACAGCGCAAACTCGTAGTAGTTGCGCTCTCCGCGGCGCTTCAGTACCTCCAGTTCTTCGCGAGTGCGGGCGATCAGACCGCTCTGCATTCCCAGGTCACCCGTGGCCCGTTGCAGCCGCTCCTTGGTTACCTCCAGGTCCGTCCTGGTGGAAGCCACATCGGTCTTCACGTTGCCGACTTCCGTCTTGACTCCCTCGACTTCACCGGCGACCGCGCCCAACTGCTCCTTCTGCTGCTTGGCGAGCCGCTGGACCGCGGCGCGCTGTTGTTTCTGCAACTGCGCCGCACGAGCATCCATCTCTTCTTTCGTGGCGCCGAGCGTTTCGGCAAAGTTTGCCGTCGCGGCTTTGATGCGCGCCTGGGCGGAGTCCAGATTCGTAGTCAACTCCTGGTATTGCGTGGTGGTTGTGGCCTGGGCCTGTTCGAGCGAACTGATGCGCCCGTACATGTTGAAGCCCATGTACAGGGAGGCGATTAGGTAAAGGCCGGCCACGACAAGCAGCGGGGTATTGGATCCGCCGCTGGCGTTCGGGGAAGTGTCGTTGTCACTCATTGCTCTCACCTCTCATGCAAGATTTATTAGTGTCGCGTTGTGGCCGCCTACCAATCATTCTTGCTGCGGTCGATCCTCGGAACGTACACCTGTGGGCGGCATGCACTGGCCTGCAAGCGCAGGTAACAGTCCAAACTCAGCCCCGAACACTACATTTCTAACTTGTTGATAAAAAGCTACATATGTCTTGGTAATGAGTACCGGCGTGGGTTGCGCCTTCAGGGAAAGCCGTTATTTGGGCAGGGTGCCGATATTTTGAGCGTGCTCTGAAACGGAAAACGGCAGGAACGAAGCTTGCGCTTCCTCCGGGGTTTGGACGACGTCGAGGACTTCGATCAAGCCAGTGGTCTTCAGCATTCGCTCGAGGAATCCGTGCACACAGACGAGCGCCAGGCGACGCCCCATGCGCTGGAATCGCAAATGCGCGCGTACCAACGCTCCCAAAGCCGAGGAGTCCGAGCGAGTCACTCCGGCCAGAACCAGGATCACTACCGGAGCGGTCGCGTCGGAGAGCGCCGAGTGCAGCGAGGAAACCGTCATCGCGGTCAGTTCCCCACCGAAATGCAAGACCTGCATCGCCGTCCCGGAGGCAGTTTCGAACCACAAAGTGTCTCTTGCCATGGCCAAGCTCCCCAGAAAGCACGGGAAGGGACGAAGCCGTTTTCGCTCCAGCTCCGCCCCTTCGCCGGTTGGCAGCTAGCTCCTGACTTGAACGGGAGTTAGCAGTCTGAAGTTCAGCAAGGATTCGGCAGGGATCACGACGTCGCTGTTTCCCGTGAGCCCGGCTCCCGCCGTGCCGGCCCCGGCGCCAGCCGCTGCGCCGATCGCCGCACCCTTGCCTCCACCGGCCAGGCCTCCGATGAGGGCGCCCACTCCGGCGCCTCCGCCGACCAGTGCCGCCGTTCGTTTGCCCTTGCCTGCCTTGGTTCGAACCAACGAGCTGGTGTGGATTTCATACGTCTGACCGCCGACTTCGACGGTGGTGAGGGCAATCTGGAGCCTGGCGGCTCCCTTGAACTTGCCTCGCGGACGCGCTTCCAGAACCTCGCCGGAAACAGTGGCGCCTTGGGGAATCAGGACCTTGCCGTCGACTGCCACTGGCTCCGCAATCGCTGCGGAAAAGCGGTCACCGGTGTTGCTGATCTTGGACCCCAGAGCCTGGTCCACGCGGACCGCAAGCACAGTGCCGTCCGGAATCGTTCGCGGCGTACTCGTCAATCTGCCCCAAAATCCCGGCGCCGATGCCGCGGAACCTGTGTTTTCGGATGCTGAAGCTTCGCTGGGTGAGTTGCTGCATCCTGCAAAAACCAGGACCAGCACCAGCAGGCTGCTGAGCCACATCGCATGTAATCGCATACTGCACCTCCCTTAGGCTGTGCCCCACGATTGGCTGCCGGAAACCAGTGCCGGCCGCCAACAGCCAAGGCGTACTAAGCATCGTCGAGGGCACTCAGTCTTTCGATATCCTCCAGCGATCTGTCCTCAATCCACTGGATCACGAACTGCGCCAGGAGACTTCTGCCGGTCAACTGGCCGCCTTCCTGATATACGTCCTTGAGCAGTTCCAGACCGGAGATGTCCAACCAGTCCACGCCGTTCAAATCAACCACCACGGGGTTGTTGGTTTCGTTTCTGGCGGACTGCCAGCAACGCTCCAACTCCCCGTTCCACGGCCCTTGCAACACACCTTCAAGCTTGATTTCGGTCAAGTTGCCCGTGTCCTGAACTGTGATCCGAAGCATGGCCTGACTCCTGGCAAGGGATGGCAGGTTCATCTCCAAACCAGTACCTTCCCGTCAGGAGACTCGTAAGACACTGAAAGGAAAGAGGGACTTTATCGCCGCGAGGAGACTTCAAAATGCGGGGCACTGAAGGATTGCCGAGATGTCGGCGGCATGCCGATATACAGGCATTGCACAAGTGGAAGCGGCATGCCTGAAAAAACTGTGATCGCACTTCAAGGGCTGAAGTCGTTGCGCGTGATACCCAGCTTCCGCATCCTGGCTTGCAGCGTGGTGCGCTTCAACCCCAAGCGGGCTGCCGCACCCTGCGGGCCGGAGACGACACCTTTGGTCTCGCGAAGGATGCGGAGGATGTGCTTGCGCTCGGCAGCTTCCAGAGAGTCGGGAACGTCTTCCTTGTTCAGAGAGCTGGTTCTGAGCTCCGCCAGAGGCACATTCAACGCCAGCCCCTTGGTCAGGATGACGGATCGTTCGATGATGTTTTCCAGTTCGCGCACGTTACCCGGCCAGTCCCAGTGCATCAGCGCGTTCATGGCGGCGGCTGGAATGGTCTCGATTTCCTTCCCCATGCGCTGCGAAAACCGCCGCACAAAATACGCCACGAGCAAGGGGATGTCCTCGCGGCGCTCGCGCAAGGAGGGGACGCAGAGGGGAAACACATTCAGGCGGTAATAGAGATCGCTGCGGAACTTGCCCTCCTCCACCATTTGCTTCAGGTCGCGGTTGGTGGCCGCGACCAGACGAACATCCACACGGATGGTACGTGTCCCGCCCAGGCGCTCAAACTCCTGCTCCTGCAGCACTCGCAGCAGCTTGGGCTGCAATTCGAGAGGAATGTCTCCCACCTCATCCAGGAACAGGGTGCCATGATGGGCGAGCTCCACCCGCCCGACCTTTTGTGCGATGGCTCCGGTAAAAGCTCCCTTCTCGTGCCCGAAAAGCTCGCTCTCCAGCAGGCCCGTCGGAATGGCGGCACAATTGAGCTTGATGAAGGTCTGCTGCTTTCGCCCGCTCAGATCGTGAATCGCGCGGGCCACGCGTTCCTTTCCGGTCCCGGTCTCACCCAGAATCAGCACGGTGGCATCGCTGGGAGCAACGGTTTCCGCCTCGGACAAAACATGCCGCAGCGCTTTGCCTTCGCCGACGATTTCCTCGAAGCCATGCTCGGTTCGGATTTCCTCTTCGAGGTACAGCTTTTCCTCTCCAAGTTCCGCGATCTTCCGGTAGGCAAAGGCGTTGTCCACCGCCAGAGCGACCTGATCCGCAATCTGGCCCAGAAAGACCATTTCTTTGGTGTCAAATGCGTCTTCCCGGGTGCTGGCCAGGTCCAGGGTGCCGATTTCCCCTTTGCTGGTGACCAGCGGAAGCAGGCACAGGGAGGAATAGCCGGCTTGGAGGGCTGGATGGATACTGCCCGGCGCCAGACCCTCGATCCCGGAGCGGTTCAGAAGAAGCGGCTGGCGCGACTGCAGGGCCTGCCAGTGCGGTGAGCCTTCGGCAGTCATGGAGAATTGCGGCGCCACGTCATCCTTGCTTTTCGGAGCTTCCACATTTTCCAACCGGATCTTGTGGTGCCGGCGGTCGTACAAGGCCAAGTCCGCATAGTCGAACGCGACCACGCGGCGCACACAGGCGCAGATGACGGGGAACAGTTGGTCCGAATCCAGGTGCGAGACCATGGCATTGTTCAGCTCGAGAAGAACCTGCAGGCGGTCTCGGTCGTGTGCCAGCGCTTCCTGCGTGAGCAGATTTTCCACCGCGACGGCAACCAGCTTGGCCACACGGTCGAGCAACTGCATGTCGGCTTCTTCATAGGCATGGCTGCGCGCGCTGCCAAAACCGATCGCCCCCAGGCGGCTCAGCGAGGTGGTCATGGGAAGCACGCAATAGGACTTCACGCCGCGCGCGCGCAGGGCGTTCATTACTTCCGGGAATCGCGTTTCTGCTTCCAACTCGGGAAAGATCAAGGGCTGCTGATGCTCCCAAACCCAGCCGCTGGACTCGTCTTCAATGGACAACTGGATGGGCACAGGAGACTGCTCCGGCGCCACCTGCTCCCAGATGTTTAGGCGCATGACGTTGCGCCCGGATTCATGCAGCACGAAATTGACCACATCGAACGCGGTGACTTGCTGCAGCCTCTTGGCCAGCTTGCGGAAAAGCTGGGGCAGGTTGCGATGGAGAACGATCAGGTCCGCGGTCTCAAGGAGAGCGCGGTAGCGCTGGATGTCCGTATCTGCGTTTGCCGAACCCTGGGACGACGACATGCTCCGTAATGCTACTACGGTCACGGGTGGTGGCGTTCAGGCAGTCCAAGCGCCCCCGTTCGCAGGGGTGTCGGAAGACATCTTGGTTGGCCCCGCCCGGCATCGCATGAACTGACAATCCTCCCGTACACTAGGAGGAGTTTGCCGCCGTTCCTATGCAGAGCTTCGGTCGATACCAGGTCATCGCGGAGATCGGAAGGGGCGCCATGGGCGTTGTGTACAAAGCCCTGGACCCCACCATCGGTCGCACAGTAGCGATCAAGAGCATGCGTCTGGACCTGCACGGCGCTGATCAGCAGGAAATTCTGCAGCGATTTCAGCAGGAAGCCCGCGCCGCGGGGCTGATGCACCACACGAACATCGTGACCGTGCACGACGCCGGCGAGCAGGACGGCGTGTTTTTTATCGTTATGGAGTATGTGGAAGGGAAAACACTGCAGCAGGCATTGGCCGAGCGGGGACGCCTTCCACTGAAAGAAGTTCTCACTCTCTCACGACAGATCTGTTCTGGTCTGGACTATGCCCACTCCCACAGCGTGGTTCATCGCGACATCAAGCCGGCGAATGTTGCGATCACGCCGGACGGCACACCGAAGATCATGGATTTCGGCATTGCCAAGGCCGGCGGCGGGATGACCACGTACGGACATATTCTCGGGACCCCGTACTACATGTCTCCGGAGCAGGTGCGGGGCCAGCGATTGGACGGTCGTTCCGATTTGTTCAGCTTTGGCATCATCCTCTACCAGCTGGTGACCGGGAGGAAGCCGTTCATGGCTGAGGATCCGACCGGCATCACCTACAACATCGTCCACGTGGACCCGGTGCCACCGCATGAGCTGGAAGCAGATATTCCTGGTGATCTCAGCGCGGTGATTCTCCAAGCCCTGAACAAGGACCGTGACCGCCGATATCAGACGGGGGCCGCGCTGGTAAGCGCCCTGGCCAATTGCGAAGTATTTGGCGCCGCGAAGGAAGCCGCGCCGGTCGGAACCAGTCCCGCAGTTCGCAGGGAGCGCACCGGGCACGCCGCCGGAAACGTTGCTTCCTCTCCTGGCGCCGGGCGACTCGTACGCA
>CAYRII010000125.1:0-7768 GCA_964424245.1 uncultured Terriglobales bacterium
TTCCGCACCTGGCTGGCGGTGGAAGTAGCCGCTACGGAGACGCTGGCGGAGGCCGGACTGGTGCCTCCCCAGGCGGCCCGGGCCATCCGCGAAAAAGCCGATTTCAACGTGGCGCGCATTCTGGCCATTGAAGCCGACGTGAAGCACGACGTCATCGCCTTCACCACGGCGGTGGCGGAGACCATCGGGCCGCACTCGCGCTGGCTGCACTTCGGGCTGACGTCGAACGACGTGGTGGACACAGCGCAGGCGCTGCAATTGCAGGCGGCCTCGGCCATCCTGCTGGACGATCTGGCGCGGCTGAGCGCGGCGCTCAAGCGGCGCGCGCGCGAGTTCCAGAACACTCCCATGATCGGGCGCACGCACGGCGTCCACGCCGAGCCCATCACCTTCGGGCTCAAGCTGGCCAACTGGTACGCGGAGGTGGAACGCAACCGCGCGCGGCTGGAGCGGGCAGCGGAAGACATGCGCGTGGGCAAGCTCTCGGGCGCGGTGGGCAACTGCGCGCACCTGGATCCGGAGCTGGAAGAGAAGATCTGCACGCGGCTGGGGCTGCGGACGGCAGCGGTGTCGTCGCAGGTGATCCAGCGCGACCGGCACGCGCATTACCTGGGCACGCTGGCGGTCGTTGGTTCCACGCTGGACAAGATCGCCACCGAAATCCGCCACCTGCAGCGCACCGAGGTGCGCGAAGCGGAGGAATACTTCGGCAGGAAGCAGAAGGGTTCCTCGGCCATGCCGCACAAGCGCAACCCGGTGACCTGCGAACAGATCAGCGGGCTGGCGCGCGTGGTGCGCGCCAACGCGCAGGCGGCGCTGGAGAACGTCGCGCTATGGCACGAGCGCGACATCTCGCATTCCTCGGTGGAGCGCGTGATTCTGCCCGACTCCACCATCCTCGTCGACTACCTGCTGAACAAGACCACCGCTCTCGTGGACACGCTCGTGGTTTATCCCAAACGTATGCTGGAGAACCTGGAAAGCACGCGCGGCCTGGTGTTCAGCGGGCAACTGCTGCTCGACCTGGCCGCCAGCGGCGTGCCGCGCGAAGAGGCTTACCGCATGGTGCAGCGCCACGCCATGCGTGCCTGGGAGAAAGGCCTGAACTTTCGCGAGCTGGTGGAAAAGGACAAGAAGATCGCGTCACGCCTTTCGCGCCGCCAACTCGACGGCGCGTTCGAACTCAAGCGGCAGTTGCGCAACGTGGACAAGATCTTCGCGCGCGTCTTTGGCGAGGAAAAGAGAAAACCGAACCGCAGGGGACGCAGCAATTCCGCCCGGCATCCAAGCCAACCACGAAGGGCACGAAGGTAGCACAAAGGCAGAGGTGATCTGCCTTCCTGCTGCTTACAGCCGGTTGATGAGGGAAGCGACGTAGCCGGCGCCGAAGCCGTTATCAATGTTGACGACGCTGACGTTGGAGGCGCAAGAGTTGAGCATGCCGAGCAGCGCGGCCAGACCTTTGAAGCTGGAGCCATAACCAACGCTGGTGGGCACGGCGACGACGGGCACGCCCAGCAGGCCGCCGACCACGCTGGGCAGGGCGCCCTCCATGCCGGCACACACAATGACGACGCGCGCGCCGGCCAGTGCGCCGCGATGGGCCAGCAGGCGGTGGATGCCGGCCACGCCCACGTCGTAGAGATGCTCGACGTCGTTGCCCATGACGTCGGCGGTCAGGACCGCCTCCTCGGCCACGGGGATATCGGCGGTGCCGGCCGAAACCACAGCGATTTTCCCTTTGCCATAGCGCGTGGCGTCACGCCGCAGAACGATGGCGCGGGCCAGCTCGTGGTATTCCGCCTTGCGCACCAGCTTGCGCACGGCCGCGTAGTGCTTCTCGCCGGCGCGCGTGGCCATCACGTTGCCGCCGCGCCGCGCCAGGCGCTGGAAAATGCGGGCCACCTGCGCCGGCGTTTTACCCTCCGCCAGAATCACTTCCGGCATGCCGGCGCGCAGGGCGCGGTGGTGGTCCACCTTGGCGAATCCCAGGTCCTCAAAAGGCATGTGGCGCAGGCGCTGGACGGCCGCATCCGGAGAGAGTTTTCCGCGGCGAACCTGAAGAAAAAGTTGGCGCAGCGCTTGCGGGGTCATGGGGCAATCAGCTTAACATTTCGCTCCCTGAGCGGCGGCGGCCCGCACCCTGCCGGGTGCTACCATGGACGCCCCTATGCCCACGCCACCGGCAAACCTTACCGTCGCCATCACCGGAGCGAGCGGGGCCGTGTTCGCGCGCGAGCTGCTGCGTTTGGCGGAGCGCGACCCGCGAGTGCAGCACGTGAACCTGGTGGTCAGCGAACATGCGCTGCGCGTTCTGGCGGAGGAACTCGGCCTGCGCGGCCGGTCCAAGCTGGTGGCGCAACTCGCGGGGAAGAAGTCGAAGAAGCTCGCGCTGCAGAACAACGCCGATATCGGCGCCAACATCGCCAGCGGCTCCTACCCCACGGACGCCATGGTGGTGATTCCGTGCAGCATGGGCACGCTGGCCCGGATCGCCAACGGGCTGGCAACGCGGCTGGTGGAGCGCGCCGCCGACGTTTGCCTGAAGGAAAAGCGGCCGCTGGTGCTGTGCGTGCGCGAAACTCCGCTGAACAAGATCCATATCCGCAACATGTACCGCGCTGCGGACGCCGGCGCGACGATCTTTCCCCTGATTCCTGCGTTGTATAACAAGCCCTCTGGTCCGGAGGAGATGGCGCGGCAATTTGCCTGCCGCGTGCTGGCGCACATCGGGCTGGCGCAGCAGGAGATGTACCGCTGGGAGGGGTAGGAGGCAGCGCCGGCGATCCCCGTCTTGGTTACGGGGATTGAAGGACTAGCGCAGCCAGGCGAGGGAAGCGGCGGTCGCGCCCGCAATCATGAAAAGCACCCCACCCGCTCGCCAGCGGAACGCTCCCCGGCCAAGCACCACGGCCAGCGCCATCTTCATGACGCTGTTGGAGAGGATGCCGATGGCGATGCCCTGGGCCGCTATGGCCACCGGGATGACGTCGGCGCGGGTGCGCGCCATGGAGATGGTGAGCGCGTCCATGTCGGTGAGGCCGAGCACGGCGCCGGAGGCGAGCACTCCGGCCTCACCAAAGTAGGTTTGAGCCGCGTGCACGCCGAACAGCACTACCTGAAAAAGTACGGCCATCTGGAGCGCGCTGCCCAGCTGCAGCGGGTTCTTCACCGGCTCGAGCGAATCGGCGTCCGCTGGGGCGCGGCGCAACAGCGGCAACAGGGCCAGCACGCCGACCAGAAACGGCAATACCAAATAAGGCACCAGCGCCAGCGCCAGCGACGGGTTCAACACCGCAGTGGCCACCAGCACGCGGATCAAGAGCACATTGCAGGCCGCTACCACGCCATGGGCGAGCGGCTCGCCGATCCTTTCCTGATTGCGGCTGAGGCGGGCAAAGGTAAAAGTGACGTTGGTGGAGGACACGATGCCGCCCAGCAACCCGGCAATGGCGTAACCCTTTTGGGCGCCCACCAGGCGGCGGGCGAGGTAGCCGGCGAAGCTCAGCGCGGAGAAGAACAGAGTCAGCAGCCAGAGTTCGCGCGGCCGGAAGCCGCCCAGCGGCCCGTACGGTCCGGGCGGCAGCAGAGGCAGAATGACCACGGCCATGACGGCGAAACGGATTCCGGCGCGAAAGGAGGCGTCGTCCAGGCGCTGCACCATGGAATGCAGGCGGGATTTTTCCACCAGCAGCAGGACGGTCAGGGCGAAAATGCCGCTGGCCAGGGAAGCATGCCCCACTCCAGACATGACCCCTGCGGCCAGCACCACCAGCGCGGCGACTTCCGTGGTGGCATCCACGTCCTTGCGCCCTGCCACGGCGTAAGCCACCACCACCAACCCGACGGCTCCAGCCAGCATGGCTCCGCCAAGAAAAGCAAAGCCAGCCTGCCACAGCCATCCCGCGATGCCAGCCAGTCCGCCGAGCAAGGTAAACGTGCGCACCCCGGCAAAGCGCGCCGCGGGGCCGTGCGCGCGTCCCGAGCGTTCCCGCTCCACACCCACTGCGGCGCCGCCCAGGGTGGCGATCAAAATGCCGGTCGCTTGGAAAACTTCGGGGTCCAAGGCGCGTTCAGCGTAGCACGGGGCAGGCATACGCGCCGTGACCGCATCACGTCCTGCGGGCCCGGGGCGCACTCTCGGGAATCCAGCCGTTGACGCCCGGCGGCATGCGTTGTAGTGTGGGCCTACACTGGAAAGGAGGTGGTCCGATGTCGATTGTTTCTGACAGTAGTCATAGACCAAGTGAGGTGGCTGAGGCTTAGGGCGACCGCTCTAACGCCAAAACCAACTTCCGGTGTCTGGGAGTTTGGCAGTGGCCACTGATTTCCTAGAGTGACCGCCTCAGGCCAATCCCTACAGCTTACCGGCGACCCGCAGACCCGACGGGGGATGCGGGTCGTTTTGTTTTTCGGGGCGAAGGCGCGGGTCAGGACTCGGGGTCGGTGGTCTCGGCGAGAAAGCGGTCGCCGCGGTCGGCGCCGGCGCGCGCCAGGCCCTTGCGCAGCACGGCGGCGGCGGATTCGGCAATGGGAAAGCGCGCCAGGTCGTCGAGCGCGATCCAGCGCGCTTCGGAAGCGTCGCCGCCGGCCGCAAGCTGGCCGCTCACCGGCCGGCAGAGGAAGTCCACCAGCACGTAGTGGTACTGGGTGCTGCCCTGGGGGTCGGGATAGACGCGCTCCACCACTTCGAGAATTTCCCCCGCCTCGACGGTCAGGCCGGTTTCCTCCAGAGCCTCGCGCGCCACGCCGTCGCGCAGAGTTTCCCCCAGCTCGAGCAGGCCGCCGGGAATCGACCATTTGTCTTTCAATGGCTCGGCAGCGCGGCGCACCACCACCACGCGCGCCCCATCCACAATGACGGCGCCAACGCCCACCAGCGGCCGCTCGGGATATTCACGCTTCGTCCTGGAACTACCGGCCATGGCCTTCCTCGTTCAGCATAGCCCGGGCCGGGGAACGCGCGGGCTTTTTTCGCTGGAGCGCATCACTTGCTCTTCATCACGTAGACGCCGTCCCAGTCCGCGGGCGGAGCTTCGCGGCTGAATTCGAGGGAGCGGCGGAGAAACACCCGCGCCGGCCCATCGTCGGGAAAGCGCGTGAGCAGGGCCTCGAACTTCTGCGCCGCCTCCTGCCAGCGCTGGCTGCGGTAGGAATTCATGGCATCGGCAAAGGGAGCGAGGAGCTCGGAGCGGGAATTCCCGTTTTCCGCCGAGTCCACCAGCTCAAAGATGCCCACCGGCTGCTGCTTACCCTTGACGCGAATGCGATCCAGCTCGCGGGCCACAAAGCGGTTCTGGACTTCGCGCCAGGTGAATTCGCTGAGCACGATGCGCACGCCGTACTCCTTGGTGAGGCCTTCGAGGCGCGAGGCAAGATTCACGTGATCGCCCATGACGGTCCAGGAGAGGCGCCGGTTAGAGCCCATGTTGCCCACGTTGACGGGACCGGTGTTTAAACCAATGCCGATGACCAGCGGCTTGCGGCCCTCGGCCTTCCACTTGGCGTTCAACTCTTCCAGCCGGGCGCTCATTTCGAGCGCGCAGGCGCAGGCGCGCTCCGCGTGGTCGTCCTGGGGAAAGGGAGAGCCCCAGAAGGCCATGATGGCGTCGCCGATGTACTTGTCGAGCGTGCCCCAGCGGCGGAAGAGGATTTCCGTCATCTCGCCCAGGTACTCGTTCAGCAGCGCTACCAGTTCGTCGGGCGTCAGGCCCTCGGCAATGGAGGTGAACCCGCGGATGTCGCTGAACATCACGGTGAGGTCCTTCATCTCGCCCCCGCTGCGAAAGTAGCGCGCCGGGTCCTTTTCCAGCAGGCGGATGACGCCGGGGGAGACATAGGAGGAAAACGTCTTGCGCACGCGGCGCTTTTCGCGCTCCTCGAAGATCATGCGGTAGCTGGTGACGCCGGCGTAGTTGGCCACCAGGGTGCCGGCAGGGACGACGAAGCTGAGCCAGACGCCCCACAGAGCAAAGCCGAAATGAACCACCCCGATGAACAGCAGCAGCGCCACGACCACGGCGAGCGTGGCGGCGAGGGGCCGGGTGCGCGCGAACCAGGCACCCAGGCCCAGTCCGAACAGAACGATGAAAGCAATATCAACCAGTTCCTGGTGGAGGCCGCGGGTGAGGAAACCGCGGCCGGGTTCATCGAGATGCAAGAGGTTGTCCACGATGTTGGCGTGGATTTCCACGCCCATGTACACATCTTCCGCAAAGGGCGTGTTGCGGATATCGCCGATGCCGATGGCCGTGGGGCCGAAGAGCACAATCTTGTCGCGGAAGGTGTCCGCCGGGACCGTGCCATCGAGCACGTCCACCATGGAGTAATGAGGATACGTTTGATACGGGCCGGCGTAGTTGATGAGCACCGTGCCGTCGCCGTGCGTGCGCAGCGTTCGCGGGCCGAGCTCAATGCGCTCCAGGCCGCTGGAGTGGAGAAAGACTTTCAAATCCTGGTCTGGGATCTTTTCGTAGGCGCGCACCACCTCCAGCGCGAGCGGCGGATAGTAGTCCATGTCCCGGTAGCGGATCAGAAGCAGGGCGCGGCGCATGGTGCCGTCGGCGTCGGGAAGGTTGTTGATGTAGCCAAAGGAGAGCGCCGACTCCGCCAGGGGCTCGATATTGGCCTCGATGGCGGTGGCTACGGTTCCGTGCGTCTTCCAGGCCGCGTGAATATCGTAATCGCCCTTGTCGTCCACCCTAAACACCTGGGGGTAGGCGTGCGCCCAGGCAATGTTCATGTAGGCTTCCGCAGCCCCGGCCTCGATGGCTTGGGCACGCTCTTCGAACAGGAAGAGGTGCCCGAGGATGACGTTGCCGGCGCTGCGCAGTGATGCGGCCAGCAGGCGGTCGTGATCGCCGGCAGCCTCGAGCGCGGCGATCTTTTGCCGCACAGCGGGCGAGGCTTCGCCACCCACCTCCTCACGCAGCCGCCGCAGAGCCTCCACGGCGGAGTTCTTCTCCGGCGTGGGGAAAGCGATGTCGAGCGCCACGATGCGGGCGCCGTCCTGGTGCAGGCGATCAACCAGGCGAGCGTATTCGCTGCGCGCGATGGGATAGGATCCCACGCGCTGCAGAGTTTCTTCGTCGAGATCGACGATCACGATGCGGGGGTCCACCGGGCGTTTGCCCCGCAGGTTGAAGCGGGCATCGAGCGAGCGCAGCTCGATGTTCTGAACGAAAGCGAAGCCGGCGCGAGGGCTGCCGCCGATGCCGGCGAAGAATAAGACCACCAGGCCCGCAACGGTGACGAATGCGGCGATCATCAGACCGACGTGCCCCGCTGCGGCACGGGCCAGCGCGGCCGCGAGACGTACGGCGGGATGTTTCCCAGCGCTCAGTGGCCAGCCCTCCCGGCGAGACGCAGGTGAACGACGTCATCGCCCACGCAACGCCCGTGAAATCTTACAACGCTGAAAATACGGAATCGAGAAGAAAGCCGAAACCACAGCGGCGGACGCGACTTCCGGCAACTCGCGGATGGTATACTGCGCCGTTTTGCACGCCATCGGGAGGCGCCTTGTTCATGCGGTATGTTCTGGCTGCGCTTGTACTCGCTTCGATGTTGCCCCTGGGACTCGAAGCGCAAACCTCACCGTTCCTGCCGGAGGATCTGTACCGCAAGCTGAGCAACGAGATTTCCGGCGACCGGGCCTACGACCATCTGCGCACCCTGACGCAGTATCATGCCCCGGAAGGCGGTACCCGCGATTTCCAGAAGGCGGCGGATCTCTGCGCGCGAGTAAATGTACGGAACCAGCGTCGGC
>CAYRII010000126.1:0-7634 GCA_964424245.1 uncultured Terriglobales bacterium
AGTCCGCCAGGCTCCCGGCACCGGCGACGATCGCATGGAGCGACCACAGCGCCAGCGGCACTAGGACGAGAACAAGCAGCCAGAGACGCGAGGTTTTCCAGTCCGCCGGAAAGCGCGGCATCCGGCCGGCGAGCTTCTCGCCCAACCGGCTCGCGTAGCCCAGGTGGAACAGCAGGACCCCGGCCAATGCGTAGAGCAACGCCCACGCCAGCGGAACCCGCCAGCGGTCCAGGTTGGCAATGAACTTCGTGTCTCCCGTCGCTAGGATCCACAGCCCCCACGCGCCGAACTGCATCACGTAGTAGGCAAGGAAGGCATTGCGCAGATTGAACAGGTCGAAGTGGCCACGGTGCCAGTCCCGGACGACGGGAAATAGCCCGGCCACGATCACTGCGCCGGCCAGCGCCCAGCCCGCTGCGAAGTCGAGCGTACGCCCTCCGAGCAGGATCGCCGCGCCGGTCGCCAGGGCCACCGCGCAGCCGGCGAAGAGCAGGGCCCGTTCGGCGCCGATTCTCATCGCGCCACCCCCTTCGGAGCCGGTGCCAACAGCAGCCGCAACTGCTGAAGCTGGAAGACGTAGACTCCGAGAACAACAAAAACCAGCAGCCCCGCGAGCCCGGCGAGAAGCAACGCCGCCAACAACCCGAGCTCGGCGCTGAGCTGCCCCGCAACCGCCCAGGCCACCACCGCCGCCAGCCCGGCGCTCGCTCCCGCCTCGAAAAACAGCCGCCCCAGCGCCCGATCGAACACCGGCTCCACCGCCCGGCCGAGCACGTGAGTCTGCCCGAGAAAGATGAGCGGCCAGACGACGGCGTACGCCACGGCGATGCCGGCGTAGGAAAGGAGCGGCGTGAGCAAGCCGCAGAGTCCCGCGTAGACCCCAAGCGCCGCGACGCCGATCACCGCGGGCGTCCGGTAGTCGCGCAGCGCAAAAAACCCGCGGCTGATGACGTTCATGGGCGCCATCCCCACCATCCCCACGAGGTAGAACGGCAGAACGCGGGCCACGGCCAGCGTATCGGCACGGTCGAAGCTGCCCCGCTCGAAACACAATTGGAGCAACGGCTCGCGGAGCGCCGCCGTCAGCGCCGCCACAGGAAGAATGAGGAGCAGAATCGTCTGCAAGGCGGTGGCGAGCTTGGCGCGGAACGCTTCCCGCTTACCGGCGGCGCTGTCATCGGCAATGGCCGGGAAGAGCACCACGGAAATCCCCTGCACAACGAGAACCGCCAGGGCCGCGACAATCTTGCTGGCGTAGCCCAGGGCGGAGAGGCTGCCGTGGGGCAGGCCCGACGCCCAGTAGGCGTCCACCACCGGCAGCAATGTAAACGGCAGCAAGGCCACGCCCATCGGCAGGAGCGAGAAGCCCAGTTCGCGCGCCAGCGGATGGCGGAGGTCCCAGCGAAAGCGCAGCCCGCTCTCTCCCCAAATGCCCGCCGCCAGCAGGACGACCTTCAAGAATGTGCCCGCCAGCCAGCCGTAGACGACGCTCTCGATGCCGGCCGTGGCCGCCCAGCCGAGGCCGCCGACAATCATGCCGAGGTACGGCAGGCTCAACAGCACGGCGGGCAGCGTGAACCGCCGGTGGAAGTGGTACAGCCCGGTGAAGAAGCTGCCGAGAAAATTCAACCCCACCAGCAGCCAAATCCACGGCGCCAACCGCACTGCCAGCGCCAGCGTTTCCGGAGGAATCTCCGCGTGCGTGGTCAGGCGCAGGATCCAACCGTGGCCC
Organism: uncultured Terriglobales bacterium; assembly: GCA_964424245.1. GTDB lineage: Bacteria > Acidobacteriota > Terriglobia > Terriglobales > Acidobacteriaceae > CAYRII01. The sequence goes on from CAYRII010000126.1 coordinate 1,733, forward strand.
ACCGCCCCGACCAAGGCAATGCCGAGTCCCGCCACCACCATCAAGGAAAACAGCCGGCTGGCGGTCTCGGCCATTTCCTGCGGACTCTCGCGCCGGTGCGCCAAGAGCGGCACCAGGACGAACCCCAACTCGCCGATAACCAGGCTAAGGATGGCCAGCGGCAGCGCTCCGGCGGCCAGGAAGGCGTCCATTTCCGCCGACACCCCGAACAGGTAGGCGAGCACGATCTGGTTCACGAAGCTCGCTCCCAGGTGCAGAGCGGTGAACAGCGTGACCACCGCCTCGGGGCGCGCCACGAGCGCGCGGCTCATCTGCCAAGCAGACGCCGCCCACTCCATCCGCGGCCGGACAGCGGGGCGGGCCGCAACCAATCCAGGTTCCGGCGGTGCGGTCAGGGTTCCCACCTCGCTTCCCTCTCTCCGCCCGGGGCCGGGACGAGCTCCAGAGCCGGACCAGTGGCCAAGGTGCGGCGAGCGGCAGCCAGCACGTCGTCGACGGCAATGCCGCGGATGCACTCCATCGTCCCGGTCGGGCAGTGCCCTTCCGAAAAACAAAACTCGCAGGGAACGCGGTGGCGGAGGGCGACGTGCTGCGCGCCCCACGGCTCCCACAGCCCGGCAAACACGATCCCGGAGAACAGCGTCACGCAAGGCGTGCCGACGGCGGCGGCCAGGTGGGCGGCGCCGCTGTCGTTGCCGATGAAGAGGCAGCAGCGGCGCAGCACCTCCGCGGTTTCGAGCAGCGTGGTCGAACCCGCCAGGTTGTGGATGCGCTCGGGCGAGGCGCTCGCCAGCGCTGCGCCCAGCTCCTGGTCCTCCTGCCCGCCGATCACCACCACCCGCACGGGAAACTCGGCGAGCAGTCGCGCGCAGAGCGCGGCGAAATTTTCCAGCGGCCAGCGCTTGTGCAGGAAGCGCGCCCCAGGGGAGAGAGCGACGACGGGAGCGTTCCCGTTCAAGCCGCGACCCGCCCAAAGCTCATCCACGCGCCGCACCGCGGCGGCGGGGATCGAAAGCGGGAAGACAATCGGGGTCTGTTCGGCTCCGGTCTCGTCCACGGCTTCCAACGCCGCCACCACTTGATGAGGAAAGCGCCGGCGCGCGAACTGGGCTCCTCGAAAGAGGCCCAGGCTGCTGCGCATCTCGAAACCGCGCAGGTTCTGCCGCACGCCGAGGCATCGCAACAGCAGGATCTTTTTCAGCCGGTTCAGGAAGGGCTCGCCGGAGAACGGCAACAGGAAAGTCGCCTCCGGCCGCACCGCGCGCACCTGGCGGCGCAGGGCCAGCAGATTCTTCGGGCGCTGCAGGTCGGAGGCGTAGAAAAAGATAACCTCGTCGATCAGGCGGGCGTTGGCGAGAGCGCGCCCGCCGGCCTCCGGCATCCGGTGCCAGTAACGCGGGTTGCCGGTCGGCGTGGTGAGCAGGGTGATCCGGCTGTGGGGATAGCGCTGCCGCAGCCGGTGCAAGGCCGGCAGGGCGCAGATGAAGTCCCCGATCGCCGAACTGCGGAACACCAAGATGCTCCCCGGCGCGCCGTCCACGCGCCGAAAGCACAGGTGCACCAGAAACCCGAGCAGGCGGTTCTGCAAGCCCACCAGCGAGCCAGCCAGCACCCCAAGGATGGCTCGGTGTTTCATCGTCGGGCGCAGTCCTTTTCCGCAATCACTTCCAGGTTGCCGCGGTTGAAGCCAGCGTAGGCGAGCAGCAGGCTCACGGGAACGCCCGCTAGCCAGACCGTCCGGCTGACCCAGCGCCGCGCCAGCAGGGCCCGGAAGCGGCCGCCGCTCAAGCGGTTCACGACGTCCCGCACCAGCGACGGCCAGGCCACCCGTTTGAGCTCCACCACCCTGAAGCCGGCCCCGGCGAGCAGTGCGGGCAGGGTCTCCGGGCTGAAAAAATAAAGGTGGCGGGGCGCGTCCACGTAGGCGCAGTACTGGCGGAAGACCCGCGCCACCGGACTCGCAATCGACGGGGCCGAGACGAATATCGTCCCGTCGTCTTTGAGCACCCGCCGCACCTCCCGTAGCGTGGCCAGCGGGTGGTGCATGTTCTCGATGGTGTAGCGGAGGACGACGAGGTCGAAGCAGCGGTCGGGGTAGCGAGCTTCGGCCAGCTCGCCGGGCGGGGCGACGTTCAAGCCGCGGGCGCGGGCGCGCTCGACAGCTACCGGGCTGGGGTCTGTACCCCAGGTGGCCCAGCCGAGGTCGCGGAAGAAGGCCAGGTAGCGGCCATCGCCGCAGCCGACGTCGAGCACGCGCTCCGGTGGCAGGGTTTCAATCCTGCGGGCGATGCCGCCAGTCAATCGGTAGAGAGCATTCTTCAAAAGGCGCCGCGGGCCGGCGGCGTTCATCCCACTCCCGCCCAGGTCGTTGAAATAGTCGGCCGGGTAGTGCCCGGCCAGGGCGGCGCGGGTCGGCCGGGGATTCAGGTAGGCGAGCCCGCAGCGGCGGCACTGGACGACCCGGTAACGCTCGGCGCGGCCGAGCAAGGTGTCGCGGGCATGAAACAGCAGGCGCGCGTCGTCGGCGCTACACAGCTCGCAGTTGATGTACTCGAGCTCTCCGGCTGGCCGGACGGCTTCGGCCAGAGACGGCAGCAATGTTTCCGCGACATTCATGCGCGTCTCTCCAGCGGGGCGGCCAGAGCGGGAACAGAAGCTCCCGCCTGCGCGGCCGCGTAGGCGGCAGCCAGCGGGCCCGCATAACACCAGAGCGATTCGTTCCACTCCATCGGCTGGTCGAAGGCGTTCTTGCGCCCGACCGCCTGCCGGTCGAACTCGCGCGGCCCCAGCTCCGGGTAGCGGTCGGCGAGGTCGTAGAGATAGGCATAGTCGTCGGCCGCCAGCCGCTCCGCCAGGCGGTTGAGGTATCGGCCTTCGGCAAAATGATTCCCGTCGTATGTGAGCCGCCCGTTGTGGGCGTGGACCGCGCTGGCCGGAATCCGGGTGTGCTCGAACTGCCCGGGACGCAGCAGGCGCACCGCCGCGCGGTAGAGCCAACTCACCGTCCAGCCCCCGGCAAACGGCGGGCCGTCGAAATGGCGCACGCGGGCGTGCCGCGGGAGGATGTCGTGGACATGGACGGGCACGCGCGGCGCGAGCCGCGGCACCAAAGCCCCCAGGTACCAGCGCGCAAAAGCTTCCGTGTGCAGGCTGTCGAGGAAAAGCAGGTCGGTCTGCTCGAGGGCAATCTCCTGGATCGTGCGCCGGGCGTCGCCCACGTGCACCCGCACCCAGGGCTCCACGCCGAAGCGGCGGAAGTTCTCCTCCGCGCGCCGGGCATTCCTCCGGGACAGCTCGAAGGTCTCGAGCCGTCCCGCGCCGTTCTCCTGCAGCCCCAGAGCCATGAAGAGCGACGAGTAGCCGTTGGCGCAGGAAATCTCGACGACCTGCCGCGGCCGCAAGTGACGCACCAGGCAGTAGAGCGCCTGCCCGGAAAACCAGTCGTACTGCCCCTGCGCCGGAAAGAGCCGCCGGTTGTAGCGGTTCTCGGGCAGGAACCGCAGCCGCGTCGTCTCGGCTCCGTAGACTCGCAGTGCCTCGTCCAGCACTCCTGCCAGCATGCTTTCCCTCATGGGCGGCTCAAGCAGCTAGGGCGCGCTCGAAGACCGCCTGCAGCCTCTGGTTTTTTTTCTCCAGCGAGAACTTCCCGTGCTCGACTTCCCGCCGCGCCGCTCCGCCCAGTCGGCGGCGCAAGACGGGCTGCTCGACCAGCAGCCGGGTCTTCTCCACGAGCTCGCCCACCAGCCCCGGGTCGGGCTCCCGCACTGCTTCCAGCACTTCCCGCGGCGAGGTGTCCCAGGGGGGCAGCGCGCGCCCGTGGCGGGCGACGAACCCGGTGCGGCCGTCTTCGACGTACTCCGGGTTGTCGTAGTAGTCGGAGAGGACGACCGGCAGGCCGTAGCTCATCGCTTCCAGCACCACCACCGAGCTCAAGCTGTGCGCGGGATACCAGAAGATGTCCGCATCGCGGTAGAGCCGCTCGAGCTCGTCCCGCGAAACCTGTTCGGTGAGGAAGCGCAGCCCCGGGACGCCGCCATAGGCGCGCCGCAGCGGTCCCGGAACGTCGCTGCGCACGACCAGCTCGACGCGCGGGGAAAGCTGCCGCAGCCAGACGAACGCTTCCAGGGCTTCCCGGCCGCCTTTCTGCTCGAAGACGCCGGGGGTGACGACCGAGCTGACAAACAGGATGCGCACCGTACGGCCGTTCGCCGGCTCGACGCGGCGGAAGTCCTTCGGCGTGCCTGCAGGGTGGACGACCGTGATCTTGCCGGCAAACTTTTCCGCCTCGAGCCGCGCGAGCAGCGAGCAGCGCGCCGCTTCGCTCCAGCACACGATGCCGCGGCAGTGGGGCGACGCCAGCGCCGCCTCCACCAGCCGCCGGTAGCGGGCCAGGTGGCGATGGTCGTAGCCGGCGAACTGCGTGGCTACTTCCACGCCCACCACCCACGGCTCCCGCCGAAAAACCAGCGGCGACTCCGAATAGGTAAGGTCCGTGCCCGGCGGGCACGGCTTGAAGCGCAGTGGGCCATAGGCGGCCAGCAGGTTGAGCGGCACGAACCGGTTCAGCCAGTGCCGCCACCGCCAGAGGCAGTCGTTGCGGATGGCGCGGTCGGAGACCCGGTCGGCCCACTGTGTACGGCTGACGAAGCGAAACCCGGCGGGCGGATGCTCGAGCAACTGCCGGACGCGAAAGCCGACCCGCCCGAGCAGGTCGGCGTACACGGTCTTCATCGCTTCAACTCCACCGGCTGGCGGCTGTCGGCTTCCAACCGCGCTGCCACGTCGGCGAACAGCCGCCGGATGCCTTCGCGGAGCGGCACCTCCGTCCGCCAGCCGTCGAGCTCGGCGCGGGCGCGGCGGACGTCAACCACCTGGCCCCAAAGCAGTGTGTCGCCCGGAACCCACTCGACGCGAATGTCTTTGCCGGACGAGCGGATGACTTCTTCGGCCAGGGCGCCCACGCTCACGCGCTCCTCGCCGCTCACGTTCAGCGGGCCGAGGAGCTTCCGCGCGCCCAGGGCTTCGATGGCGCGCAGGCAGGCTTCGGCGGCGTCGTCCGTGTAGCAGTAGCAGCGGGTTTCACGCCCGCTGCCGCGCAGGCGGAAAGGCGTCTGCGGATACTCGAGCGCCCGGCGCACCAACACCGGCAGCAGCGAGCCGCGCTCGAGGTCGATGTCCTGCCCGGGGCCGTAGACGTTCTCCAGGCGCAGAACCGCTCCGCGCAGCCGACCGGACTCGCCGGCGGCGTATTCGAGGGCTTTCTCCCCGAGCAGCTTCGCCCAGCCGTAGGAGTTGGGCGGATCGGCGGGCAGGGCGTCTTCTTCGCACAGCGCCGGCGCGTCCGGAGCGAGCTGCCGCCCGCGGGGGTAAACCATGCTGCTGCTCGGGTAGAGGTAGCGCGCGACGCCGGCCGCTTCGGCCGCCGCCAAGAGTTGCGTGTCCAGCAGGAGGTTTTCGCGGAACACCCGGCCAGGATGGCGGCGGTAGTAATCGCTGCTGCCGACCCGCGAGGCGAAGTGCAAGACGACCTCCTGCCCCACGCAGACGCGGGCAGCCGCACGCGGGTCGAGCAGGTCGTCGGTGAGGAACTCGACCTCGTCTTCCCAGCCCCGGGGCGCCGCCGAACGCGCGCGGCTGTCCGCCACCCGCACCCGCGCGCCCCGCTCAAGCAGGCGCCGCACCAGGTGCGACCCGATGAACCCGGCGCCGCCCGTCACCAGCACCCGCCGGCCGCGCCACCAGCCGCGTTGTTCGCCGCCGCTAGGCATAGACGCGCCCTCCCACCAGGCGTGAGCGATGCGCGCGGAACCACTCGACCGTTTGCCGCAATCCTTCTCGCAGGCTCACCTGCGGCTCGAAGTCGAGCTCGCGGCGGGCGCGGCTGACGTCGAAGACGCGCCGC
>CAYRII010000127.1:0-7626 GCA_964424245.1 uncultured Terriglobales bacterium
CTGCTCGCGCTCGAAAGGCTTCAGCAGGTAGTCGTAGGCGCCGTTGCGGATGGCGGCCAGCGCGATGGAGATATCGTGCACCGCGGTCACCATGATGACCGGCATGTCCGGATATTTTTCCTTGGTGCGCTCCAGCAGGCCGATGCCGTCCAGTTCCGCCATCATCAGGTCGGAGAGCATGAGCTCGAACTCTGCCCCCGAATCCAGAATGGCCAGCGCCTCTATGCCCGAGGCGGCCTGGCGGCACTGGTAGCCGGAGCTCCCCAGCATCGACGAAACAATCTCGCGGATCGATTCCTCGTCGTCCACCACCAGGATTCGTTCTGCCGGCATAAGTGTTCCAGTCCAACTTCCTGCGCAAGGGCTTCATTGTACACACTGTTCCTTGTGTGACAATCCTGAAACCCTGAAGTCCCATATTGGCGTCGCAGATTCGTGATATATAAAAGGCTGCCTCCCCTGAGGCATTCATGATGAGTTTCGACCGCGGCTCCGTACTCGGCTGGTTGTACCGGTTCGCCGCCAGTGACTTCCTTCCCCAGGCGACTGCCATCCTCATTCTTTTGGCCGGCGGCATGCTCGTCTATCGCAGCTTGCGCGAGCGCTACTTCCTCTTGTGGATCCAGGGCTGGGCCGTCTACCTGGTCTACAAATTCTCCGTGGCCAACGCCATGTTTACCGGCCCGGGACAGTTTCCCTGGTCCATGGTGGCCGACTTGGCCTTCGTTCTGGCCCTCACATTCTTTGCCGCTTCCGTCCTGTTCTACGTGGATAACCGCAAGTTGCTCCTGCCCCTGGCCGGAAGTGCCATTGTGGCGCTGGAGGCGGCGGTGGTTCGCGTGTTATGGCTCCCCGATTCGGAAGCCCTTCTCAGGGTTCTGTTCGGGATCCAGGTGGCCATTTCCGCTACCGCCGGCATGCAACTTGTCATTCACTGCCGCGGGCGCCGGGCCGCTGGGCCCTTCCTGTTTGCCGGCAGCCTGATCCTGTTGCCTTTGTCGCAGCGCGTTACCGGCCTCTCCACGCTGGTTGAACTGCTGCTGGGACTGGGCATGGTGATTTTTGTGCTGGAGGAAACCCGCCTGCGCACCAACCGCCTGCGCGTCGTGCACGACATTACCACCTCCATCGCCGAAGCCCATGACTTTAGCTCCATCATGTCGTCCGTGCTGGAGGAGTTGAAGACCCATGTTTTCGCCCGCGCGGCCTGGTTCCGCCTGCTCGAAGGCGAGGAGCTGGTGCTCTATCAGTACAGCGGGCTGCCGCAGGAGTTTCTCAAAAGCCGTCATGCCATCGCGCTTGAAGGCAGCCTCACCCAGCAAGCCATCCAAAAAGGCGAGCCCAGGGTAGTGCGCGTGGCGGAGATGGACCGCGAGCAGGCCCGGGCGCTGCGTTCGCTTCGCCTGCATCACCTGATCTTGATTCCCGTCTTCGGCAAGAACTCGGTTGTGGGCGCGGTATCGTTGGGCTGCGTTCGCTCCCGCCGCTATACGGAGGGCGAACTCGAATTCCTGCGCACCGCCTCCCGCCAGCTCGGCATTGCCGTGGAAAACCTGCGCATGTTCGAGCAGGTCATGCGCACCCAGCGGCAATGGGCCAACACCTTTGACTCCATTGAAGACGCCATACTCGTGCACGACGAGGCCTTCCAGATCATCAAGGCTAACCGCGCCTTGGTGAGCCGCCTGGGACTGAAACCGGAATCGGTCGTCACCCAGTCTTGTGAACAGGTGTTGCCGGGCAAAGACTGGAACGGGTGCCCCTACTGTTCCCGGGAAGTGGGGCTGTATCGCGAGATGCCGGACCCGTCTTTTGGAGGCTTCTCCATGGTGTCCACCTCGTCCTACGCCGAAGAAGGCAGCGGCCGTCGCGGCACCATCCACATCATCCGCGATATCACCCACCAGCGCACCGCGGAAGAAAAATACCGCCTGCTCTTCCAGCAGGCCCAGGAAGGCGTGTACATCTCCACGCCCGACGGCCAGTTGATGGACTGCAACGAAGCCTTTGCGCGCATGCTGGGATACTCCAGTCGCGAGGAAATCCTGAAGCTGGACGTCGGCCGCGATCTCTACGCCTCGCCCGACCAGCGCGAAGCCTTTTGCCGCGAGATGGCGGCAGACAACTTCGTGCGCAACTACGAGGTCACGCTGCGCAAAAAGGATGGCGGCCGCGTCACCGTGCTCGAAACCAGCTTCGCCTCGCGCGACACCGCCGGCAACGTGGACTGCTTCCAGGGATTCATGCTGGACATCTCGGAGAAGAAGCGCGCCGAGGAAGAAATCCGGCGGCGCAACCGCGAGCTCTTCGCGCTCAATACCATCGCCGTCACCGCCACCCAGTCGCTCGACCTTGATGAAATTCTGAACGTTACCCTGAAGCAGGTGATGGACCTGTTCGCGGCGGATACCGGCGCCGTCTTCCTGGTGGACGACGAAGCCCGCCTGTTGCGCCGCCGCGTGGCCGCCGGCCACCAGAGTGAACTGGGCGCCAATTTGACGGATGTCCCCATCCCCACGGACTTTTGGGAAACCATCAGCCGCTCCCGCACCCAGGTCATCACGCACCAGCACCTGCAGCACCTGCCGGCCTTCGTCAGCGAGTTCGTGGAAGCCGAGGGCCTGAAGTCCTGGCTTTGGGTCACGCTCTGGTCCAAGGACCGCATCGTCGGCCTGCTGGCCATCAGCACCCGCTCGCCGCGCGAGTTTTCCGCCACCGACGAGAACCTCATGATCGCCATCGGCCGCCAGCTCGCCACCACCATCGAAAAAATCCGCCTCTATGACGAAACCACGCGCGCCTATGAGGACCTGCGCCACACCCAGGAACAGCTCCTGCAGAGCGAGAAAATGTCCGCCGTGGGGCAGCTCATTTCCGGCGTCGCCCACGAGCTCAACAACCCCTTGACCGCCATCCTCGGCTACGCCCAACTGCTCGAAAACGAGGACTTGAACACGCGCGTGCGCGACTTCGTGCAAAAGCTCTACAAGCAGGCGCAGCGCACCCACCGCATTGTGCAGAACCTGCTCTCCTTCGCCCGCCAGCGCAAGCCGCAGAAGCAGCACGTGGATCTCTGCAAGGTGCTGGAAGACACCATGGTCCTGCGCGAATACGATCTGCGCCTGCACAACATCGCCGTGCAACAGGAGTTTGAGACGCCCCTGCCCGGCGTCATTGCTGACGGCCACCAGCTCGAGCAGGTCTTCCTCAACATCATCAACAACGCCGTGGACGCCATCCAGGAAAAAACCAAAGCGGGCAGCATCAAGACCCGCGTCTTCGTGGAAGAAGATTCTGTCTGCGCCGAGGTGCAGGATAGCGGCCCCGGCATCCGCGATCCCAAGCGCGTCTTCGATCCCTTCTACACCACCAAGGCGGTGGGCAAGGGAACCGGCCTGGGGCTCAGCATTTGCTACGGCATCCTCAAGGAGCACGGCGGCGATATCGTGGCGCGCAACGCCCGGGAGGGCGGCGCCATCTTCCAGATTCGCCTGCCCGCGGTGCGCAATCCCGTCGTCAAAACCGAAAAGCGCCGCCGCGTCTCCGCCCGCGAGGGCCGCTTGCAGGGACGCATCCTGCTGGTGGATGACGAGGAAGCCGTGCTCGATTTTGTGCGCGAAATGCTCACCGCCGCGGGCGCCGAGGTGGTGGCTTCAGCGCGCGGCGAAGAGGCCATGGCCCGCCTGCAGAAGGATAGTTACGACGTGGTCGTGCTCGACAGCACCCTGCCCGGTGCTGCTTCCGGCATCGAAATTTACGAGTGGGTGCAGAAGCACCGCCCCGGCGTCGAGAAAAACATCATCATGACCTTCTCCACCGACGTCAGCGAGGGCAAGTCGCGCCGCTTTATCCAGGAGACCGGCGTCTTGCGCCTGGTCAAGCCCTTTGAAGTCGCCGACCTCATTGCCCTGGTGCGCCGCGTGCTCGAGTCCGCCAAGCCCGTCCCCGCCGGGGTCGAGGGGCCCGGCCCGGCCTGAGCGAATCACCCTTCCGCCCATCCCGGGAAAACTCCCCTCCGCCAGCCTAAAAAAATCGCCTTCCGCGCGGAACTTTTTCCCCGCTCCTGCGTCTATTAAACAAACCCCCAGTACCTCAAACGTGGGCGGGGTCGGGACGTAAGTCCCGGTCCCGCCCACCCCTCTTCCTTGCGGTTGATTTCTAGGTTCTCATTCCGAGCGCCCGCGAAGGTCCTTGGGGTTGCCCGCCACTGCCATAATGAATTGTCATTCCGCTCGCAGCGAGGTTGAGCCGTTTTGCGGGCGTCTGAGCCCGCAGAGCCTGCCCTGAGCGAAGTCGAAGGGCGAAATCCTGAGCGCAAGCGAAGGAACTCGGGGTTAACCGCTGATGGCTGATGGCTGACCGCTCGGCTGCCTGGATTCGTATCAGGGCACGATTTCGATCGTGCCGAAAAGTCCCCACAGACTTGGGGCTTTAGCCGCTGAGGGAATCCGCTTTTCCTGCCTCCTGCTTCCTGCCTCCTGCCGGCTATTTCCCCCGCCGCCGCTTCGCCCAGCCCGGCTTCACCACCTGATGCGCGCGCGCAATGGCCAGCGCGTCCGCGGGCACGTCCTCGGTAATCGACGACCCCGCTCCCACGTACGCGCCCTTGCCGATCAGCACCGGCGCCACCAGCGTGGCGTCCGAACCGATGAACGCGCCGTCCTCAATCACCGTGCCGTGCTTGTTGATGCCGTCGTAGTTGCAGGTGATGGTCCCCGCGCCCACGTTCACGCCGTCGCCCACCAGCGCGTCGCCCAGGTAGCTCAGGTGGTTGGCCTTCGACCCTTTGCCCAGGCGCGTCTTCTTGGTTTCCACGAAGTTGCCCACGTGCGCGCCTTCGCCAATGTCGCTGCCCGGCCGCAGGTGCGCGTAGGGACCCAGCACCGCGCCCGCGCTCACGCGCGCTTCTTCCAGCACGCAGCCCGGGCGCACGTGCACGCCGTCGCCCAGCCGCGAGCGCGTCAGGATGCTGTAGGACCCGATGCGGCAATCCCGCCCCACGCGCGTGCCCGCCAGCAACTGCGCAAATGGCTCGACCACGGTGTCAATTCCCACCTTCACGTCCGCGTCAATCACGCAGGTCTCCGGCCGCAGGATGGTCACTCCGGAGTCCATCAGCTCCCGGCAGCGCGCCCCGCGCAGCAGGGAATCGAGCGCCGCCAGCTCGCTGCGCGTGTTCACGCCCAGCACCTCCGCCGCGTCCTCGGCCCTCACCGCCGCAACGCGCTCTCCGGCGCGGTCCAGAATCGCCGCCAGGTCGGTGAGGTAAAACTCGCGCTTGGCATTCTTGTTGCCCAGCCGGCCGATGTGCGCCACGAGCGCGCGCGTGCGAAAGGCATAGATGCCGGAATTGATCTCGCGCACCTCGCGCTGCGCCCCCTTCAGCGCCCCTTGTTCCACAATCGCCGCCACCCGGTCGCCGTCCTTGCGCACAATGCGCCCGTAGCCCGCCGGGTCCGCAGGTTCGGCTGTCAGGATGGTCATGGCCGCGCGCTGCCGCAGATGAAAGCGCTGCAGCCGGCTGAGGGTCTCCGGACGGATGCGCGGCACGTCTCCGGAGAGCACCAGCACGTGCTCATAGCCGGCCAGCGCCTCCTGCGCCGATTGCAGCGCGTGCCCCGTACCCAACTGCCGCCGCTGCCGCACAAAGCGCACTCCGGTCTGGCGCACCGCGTCTTCTACGCGCTCCGCCTCGTGCCCCACAATGCAGTAAATGTGCCGCGCGGCAACCAGGCGGCGCGCGGCGGCAATCACGTGCGCCAGCAGCGCCCGGCCCCCGGCCTCGTGCAGCACCTTGGGATGGCGCGACTTCAGCCGCGTCCCCTTGCCCGCCGCCAGGATGGCAACCGCCATGCCGCCCGCCTTCTGCTTCCTGCCCAATGCTTCCTGCCTCCTGCCTCCTGCCCCCTGCCTCCTGCCTCCTGCCCCCCGCTTTTTACTGGCCGGCCGGCGCGAGGTTTTGGAATCGGCGGCAGCGCGCTTGGTGCGCGCGGGAACGCGGCGGTGGGCATCGGCGGGAGCGGGACGTTTGGCAGCCGCGGAAACACGTCGTGCTTTTCTCTTGGCCATCGGCCCAACATCTTATCGCGAACCCGCGCGTTTCCGGCACCTGTTTGCGAGTTACATTCCTCTTTGCTCGCCGCCCGCCGCTCTTGTCATTCCGAGCGCAGCGAGGAATCTGCTTTTCCTGCCACCGGCCACCTGCTAGCTGCCAACTGTGTCCTTGTCATTCCGAGCGCAGCGCGAGGAATCTGCTTTTCTGACGGTTGACGGCTGCTAACGGAGTCGCGAAGCGACGCCAATTCGATAGCCCAGCACGTAAGTGCTGGGTTATCGTTGCCGCCACAAAACCCGAGTCCCGAAGGGACGCTACCCTCACGTGTTTCGTATCAGGGCACGGAGCGAATCGCGCCGAAAAGGCTTGAACACAATTGGGGCTTTAGCCCCTGATTTTCCTGCCAGCCGCCACCTGCTAGCTGCCGCCTGTTTTGTTTGCCTGGTGCCCCACGTTCGCGCCGCGCATGTCACTCGACAAACTCGAACGGTATGCCAAAGGTGTCAAAGTAGTTCTGGAGGTTGGCTTTGATTTGAGCTTTCTTGTCGTTGGTGATCGGTTCACCGGCATAGGGATGTTCCCACGTCAGCGGCCTGTCGAGCTCAACGGTGACCCAGGTGTCGTACCATTTCCCACTCGTCCCGTTCCCGATTCCAGTGGAAATTTTTAGAACATGGTCTTGTTCACCGTACTCCACATCCCATGTGGAGATGTCGCGTATCTCGAATCCGTTTCCAACAAAGTGCTTCCTGCGGCGATAGTCAAGAATGCCCTTAAAGCTGTCCAGTAGCGCCTCGAGAGAGTTGGTGAACTTTCTCATCTTTGGCTGGCCAGAGGTCACCTGGGCATACTGGAGGCCTGCTGTGCTTCCTGAAGTGTGGGGTATAGCTCTGCCCAAGCTACCAGTTCGACATCCTTCTTCCTGAACTTCCTGGTTCCAAGCATGCTCCTATCCAGTATCCGGTAAACATAGACAGGTATGGGGTGCTTTGTAACCGCAGACATGGAGTCCCCTTCGTGACGAGGGGAGATGATAAGCTGGTAGATATCCTCGCCTCCTAGGCCGTAACCCTGGCCGACCACTGGAGGCGTAACCTCAAGCAGGAGATATTCCTCTCCATAGGGTCCCGCCAAGCGTCCTTTAATGCTGCAGGATCTCGGGATAGCCCATTCGTCTCGGTGCTCTCTTGAGCCGAGGTAAAAATCGTAGTGCTGTTCAGGCATAGACAACTCCTAGATGGGGCGGGTGGCCCACAGATTCGCCACGAGTCAGGGGGAAGTATAGTCGAGCAGAATCCGGAGGGTGCCCCACTCAACGTGCTTTTCGTTGAGTGGGAGTGAACCTGTAGTGCTGCCCGCCGAGCAGGTCGACAATCACGCGCGCGCCGCCAAAGGGATACTAGTCGTAGTCCTGCAGAACGGGAGCAGTGGCCGTGCTCACCACGCGCGTCGAGCCCAGGTGGTCGGCCGTATAGTGATAGACCACGCCCGAATCGCCGTGCAGGCTGATGCGCCCCCCCGAGCCCCGTCAGGGGCGACGTAACGTAGCCCGGCACTTCAGTGCCGGGAAT
>CAYRII010000128.1:0-7601 GCA_964424245.1 uncultured Terriglobales bacterium
CTCCGTGGCGGCTACTTCCACCGCCAGCCAGGTGCGGAACTTGTTCTCGTCCGTCCAGATGTGCCCCATTTCGGGGCGCGTATAGCGGGAGATCAATCGGGCGCTCCTTCGGCGCAAGGGTGGATCTTTGGGGTACCTTCCATTCTAAATGCTGCTTGCCCCCTGAGTCACTCAGGGCTTGTACGCCATGCGCGGCGGCCGCGAGAAAGCCCTCGCCGCCGGCTTCGACGCTCACCTCTCCAAACCTGTGGATTTTCCCGCGCTGTTCGCTGAAATCGAACGGCTGCTCTGCTAGGTTGGCTCTGTCGCGGGTCAGCGTTTTCGCTGTGCTTCTTCGATCACCGGCTGCAGCGCGGTCACGGCCACCCCCAGCGTGCTGCCGGAAAAACCGTCCAGGTACGCCGAGTTGATGCCAATCACTTCTCCGCGCGCGTTGAACACAGGACCGCCCGATCCCCCGTGCGCCGTCACCGCGTCGTAAATCAGCCGCTCTCCCACCACGTCGCCCAGGTGCCCGAAGGTGGCCGAGGGGCGGATGAGCGAAAGCTGCGCCAGCTCCGCCGCCACCGCCATGTCGTCGGTGCGGCTGGAAAGGCGGCGGTACACCTGCCGCGGCGATTTGGCCACCATCCCGGTGATCCCCATCGGATATCCCACCACCACCACCGGATCGCCCGGCACTCCGGGCCGCGCCGCCAGCGGCAGCGGCCTCAGCTCCCGGCCCGCCTGTGCCGCGTCAAACCGCGCCACCGCCAGGTCTTCGCCCGGCGAGGCGGTCACCGTTGTCACTTCCAGTCCATGCGTCATTCCGGGAAAGAACGCTAGCAGCTTTTCCAGCCGCGGCTTGGCTCCGCGCCGCATCAGCATTTCCGCCACCGGATCGTCGAACCACGGCTCCGCCACGTGCCGGTTGGTCGCCAGCAGGCCTTCTCCCACCACAAATCCTGTGCCCGAAAAGCGCGTGCGCTTGCGCCCCTGCGCGCTCCTGGTTTCCTGCGGACCGTCAAAGCTGTACACGCCGTACAGGTAGCCGATGGATTCGCGGTGCCGGTTCAGCACCAGGACCGGCATGGCCTGCTCCTGGCGTAGGGCGCGCAGTTCCGTGGAGAGTTGCGCCACTTCAAGTTCCAGTTGCGGAGTGTTCCGCGGGACTGGCTGCCCAATGGCCATCCACAGCGCGCTTCCCAGAACGATTCCCAGCGTCATCGCCGCGCCGGGCAACCACGCGCGCTCTCGCTGCCGGCCCTCCTGGTTTCCGCTCTCCATCTTGCTGGCCATTGCGCCTTACCTTGACCGCAGAAGCAAGTGCAATCCCTTGCTCCCCGGCTATCAACTTAGATACCCCGCGCAGCCCCAGGTCGCGTCGTCCGCCCCGCTTCCGGGCCGCTTCGTCCCATGTTTCCCGAAGAAACTACCCGCAACTCTGTTTCCAAACTTGCCAACAAAAGCAGATTCCGCAAGTCGCATCCCTCCAACCATCTGGCATCGCCAGACGCTCGTCGTTCGTTCTTTCTGTCCGGTTTTCGGACACTTTTCTGTCCCTTAGCTGCCAGTTTTCGTCCCCGTGCGTTTGACTTGCGTTTCCGAGCGGGTGTAGGGTTAGCCGACCGACCAGGATCGCAAAGAATTCAACGTTAACTCCAACCGATCAACCCAAAAGGAGCCAGCCATGAAAAAACTCTTGGTTTTGTCTTTGGCTTTTCTGCTCATCGCCGGCCTCCCCGCCTTTGCGGGAGATGCCGCCGCTGGCGGAGCGCCAAAGATTCTGCGCATCAGCCATTACGAGGTGAAGCCGGGCAAGATGGCCACCCACGATGCCTTGGTGCGCCAGGTGCGCGAGGCGCTGAACACCGGCAACGCCAACTATCACTGGATTGCCGCCCAGCCTATGACCGGCAACTCCAATGAAACCGTGTTCATCAACTTCTACGACAACTACGCCGAATTCGGCCAAAGGTCCGAGGAAATCGGCAAGGCCGCGCAGGCCACCTTCCAGCGCGCTGATTTCATTCGCGACGTCGCCGACTCCCAGGAAAGCACGCACGGCATCATCGCCAAGCTGCGCGCCGACCTCTCCTACAACCCGCAGAAACTGGACATCGCCCACGCCCGTCAGTGGGAAGTCTCCCTGGTGCGCCTCAAACCCGGCACCGAAATGGAATTCGCCGATTTGGAAAAGGAAGCCATCGAGCTGCACAAGCGCGGCAACATCGATGAACACTGGGTCACCTATGAAGTGCAGTACGGCACCGCCGGCCCCGCGTTTATCTTCATCCGCTCGCTGAAGACCCTGGCTGACCTGGACGTAGACCTCAAGGACGCCCACAAGGCCGTCTTCAACGACACCATCCGCCGCCGCTTCTCCGCTGTGGCCCGCGAGTCTGTCACCTACGAGAAGAGCCAGATCCTCAGGGTGCGGCCGGAGATCAGCCGTCCTTCGGAGACGCTGGTCGCCGCCAACCCGGACTTCTGGACGGTGAAGGAGGAGCCCACTGCGGTCGCCACCAAGGGCAAGGCCAAGCCCAAGACCGCTGTGCAGCCCGCTGCCATGAAGTCGGAAGAAAAACCGAAAAACTAGTCGTTAGTCGTTATTCGTCAGCCGTCAGCGAAAGCTGGCGGCTGATTTTTTGGGGGGAAGAAGATGGCGATGACCGGGGCTTGTCATTGGGAAGACGATCGCGCCCCCCGAGGCTTGTCATCCCGAACGCAGTGAGGGACCTGCTTTTGCTTTTACCTGCTTCCGCGTCCTCGCGTCCCCTGCGGTTTTCATTCCCACAAAATAAGCCGCCAGTATGCGCCGGCGGCTGATGGCTGACTCCTGATCGCTGCGTCCTAATTCTCGTACAGCAGAACCGCTTCCGTCTCCTTCGAATCCACCGGGCGGTAGAACAGCTTGTCGCCCTCGAGAAACACCTCGATAAACGCCGGACGGGTCACAATCGTGCCCTGGATCAGCGCCTCCGACAGTGGGTCCTCGATGTACTTTTGCAGCGCGCGTCGCAGCGGCCGCGCGCCGTAGCTGCGCTCGCCCTGCGTCTTGTCCAGCACCCACTTCTTGGCTTCTTCGGTCACCGTGATGGTGATGTGCCGCTCCGCCAGGTTCTGGTTCAACTGCCCCACCAGCAGCTCCAGGATCTGGATCAGGTCCTGCTCCGTGAGCGCGTTGAACAGGATCACTTCGTCCAGCCGGTTCAGGAACTCGGGATTGAACGTGCGCTTTACCTCGTTGCGCACCATGTCCTCCACCTTGCTCGAGATGGCGTCCTCTTTCTCCGACTGGAAGCCCATGCCCGTGCGCTTCTGCAGGTGCCGCGCGCCGATGTTCGACGTCATGACCAGGATGATGTTCTTGAAGTCCACGGTGTTCCCCAGGCCGTCGGTGAGCTGGCCGTCCTCAAACACCTGCAGCAGGATGTTGAACACATCCGGGTGCGCCTTCTCGATCTCATCCAGCAGCACCACCGAATAGGGCGCGCGCTTCACGCGCTCCGTCAGCTGGCCGCCCTCTTCGTAGCCTACGTACCCGGGAGGCGAGCCGATCAGCTTGGAGACCGAGTGCTTCTCCATGAACTCGCTCATGTCGAAGCGGATCAGCGATTTTTCGCTGCCGAACAAAAACTGCGCCAGCGAGCGCGCCACTTCCGTCTTGCCCACGCCCGTCGGTCCCAGGAACAGGAACGAGCCCACCGGCCGGTTGGGATTCTTCAGCCCCGCGCGCGAGCGCCGGATGGCGCGTGACAACGCGGAAATCGCCTTGTCCTGCGAAATTACCCGCTTATGCAGCTCTTCCTCGATGCGCAGCAGCTTCTGCGTCTCTTCTTCCTTCACCGAGCTCACCGGCACGCCCGTCCAGCGCGACACCACGTCCTCGATGTCCTCGCGCCCCACCACGCCCGTCGAAGATTCATCCAGGTGGTATTTCTCGCGCAGCCCGCGCAGGTTCTCGCGCTCCTTGCGCTCTTCGTCCGAATAGAAACGTGCTTTCTCGAACTCGTGGTTGGCGATCGCGTTCTCCATGCGGTGCACGATGAACTTGATGCGCTTCTGCACGTCCGTAATCTCGTCCGGCAGCGACGTCTGCCGCAGCTTCACGCGCGCGCCCGCTTCGTCAATCAGGTCAATCGCCTTGTCCGGCAGGTAGCGGTCCGGGATGTAGCGGTTGGAGTGCGAAACCGCAAACAGCACCGCGTCCTCCGTGTAGGTCACGGCGTGGAACTTCTCGTAGCGGTCCTTGATGCCGTCCAGGATCTTGATGGCGTCGCCCGCGGTCGGCGGCGGCACCTTCACCGACTGGAACCGCCGTTCCAGCGAGCGGTCTTTTTCGATGGACTTGCGGTACTCGCCCGGCGTGGTCGCGCCGATGCACTGGATTTCGCCGCGCGACAGCGCCGGCTTCAAAATGTTGGCCGCGTCCAGCGACCCTTCGGCCGAACCCGCGCCCACCAGCGTGTGCAGCTCGTCTATAAAGATGATGGCGTTCTGATTGTCCATCAGCTCTTTCATGATGGTCTTCAGCCGCTCTTCGAACTGCCCGCGATATTTCGTGCCCGCCACAATCAGCGAAAGGTCCAGCGCCAGGATCTTTTTGTCCGCCAGGAACGACGGCACTTCGCCGTCGGCGATGCGCTGCGCCAGGCCTTCCACGATGGCCGTCTTGCCCACGCCCGGCTCTCCAATCAGCACCGGATTGTTCTTGGTGCGCCGGCACAGGATTTGCACCACGCGCTCCAGTTCGCCCTCGCGCCCGATCAGCGGATCCAGCTGGTTGTCGATGGCCGCCTGCGTCAGGTCGCGCGAGAACTCGCTCAGCAGCGACGACTCCTTCGAGCGCTGCGGCGAGGCCTTCTCCTGCGTGGTGCGCGCCAGTTCTTCGCGAATGCTCGTCAGCCGCAGCCCGCGCTCGTGCAGAATCTCCGCCGCAAAGCACTTCTCTTCGCGCAGCAGCCCCAGCAGCAGGTGTTCCGTCCCAATGTGCTTGTGCGAGAGCCGCTCCGCCTCCTCCGCCGCATAGGCCAGCACCCGCTTGCATTCGTTCGAAAGCGGCAGGTCCACCGAGGTCGAAACCTTCTCCCGGATGGTGGTGTGCCCCTCGATCTGCTTGCGGATCGACTCCACCGAGGCGTGCGAGCGCAGAAAGCGGTTGGTCAGCGCCTTGTCTTCGCGCAGCAACCCCAGCAGCAGGTGCTCCGTCTCAATGTACGGAGAACCGAACTGGCTGGCCTCATAGCGCGCAAAAAAGATCACGCGCCTCGCCTTCTCTGTATAGCGCTCGAAGATTGGGGTCACCTTCTTCCTGACTGCTACTGCTTTGCCTGCGTCCCGCTTTTCCCGCCTCCTGCCTCCTGCCTCCTGCTTTTTTTAGTTCTCAGTTCCTGGTTCAAAGCTCGTAGTTCTTAGGTTGTTCCTGCCTCCTGCCTCCTGCTTCCTGCTTTCAGGCGGGTAACGCTTCCGGCTCTACTTCCTCGAGTTTTCCGGCGGCCAGCCTCAGCACCCGGCTGCAGCGCCGCGCGAACGCATGGTTGTGGGTAACGAGTAAAGAGGTCAGGCCGTGGTCGCGATGCAGTCGGGCAATCAAGTCAAACACCTTTTCGGCGGTGCGGCCGTCCAGGTCGCCGGTCGGCTCGTCCGCCATCAGCAACTGCGGACGCGTCACCAGCGCCCGGGCCAGCGCCACGCGCTGCTGCTCGCCGCCGGAAAGCTCTCCCGAGCGATGCTGCGCGCGCTCCTCCAATCCCACCTCGCGCAGCCATTGGGTGGCTTCCTGTTCCGCGTCCTGTTTTGCCCGTCCCCGTAGCCTCAGGGGCATGGCCACATTTTCCATCGCGGTGAATTCCGGCAGCAAGTAGTGGAACTGCCAAACGAACCCGATCGCGCGATTGCGAAACTCCGCCGCGGCCTCGTCCGTCAGCGACCCCAGCCGCGTTTCGGCGCAGTATACGTCACCTGCAGAAGCCCTATCAAGCGCTCCCACGATGTGCAACAAGGTACTCTTGCCGGCACCAGACTCGCCAACAACCGCCAGCATCTCTCCCTTGCCCACACGGAAGGACAGGTTGTCAAAGATCACCAGCTCCGAGCGCCCCGAGCGGAACACTTTCTTCAAACCTTCCACTCTGAGCACGTCGCTGTCACTCATTGGATGCACCCGCGCGCCTCTTGGTTCCAGTTCTCAGTTTTCAGTTCCCAGTTCTTACTTCTTGGTTCTCAGTTCTCGCCACTCGGTACTCGCAACTCGCTACTCCTATTAGAACACCGCTGCCCGTGATTCTTGCCTGGATATGGTTTTTGGAAGTTACCAAAGTGATGTGGAAGGGCGTTACTGGCCGGCGACCGGCGGCTAAGCGCCCTGGCGTCTGGT
The DNA here is from genome assembly GCA_964424245.1 of uncultured Terriglobales bacterium. GTDB lineage: Bacteria > Acidobacteriota > Terriglobia > Terriglobales > Acidobacteriaceae > CAYRII01. The sequence goes on from CAYRII010000128.1 coordinate 6,359, forward strand.
GGCGCAACTATACAGAAGGCGATTCAAACTGGAGGGGCGGGAAGGGTAGCCGGGAATCTGGCTTCACCTTGGCAAGCTCCACGCGTTTCCCACTTCGCATCGCTGCGACAACTCTTCTTATGGGTGCTTGATCCCATCCCTCCATGAACCGAAGGGCCGAAGCCATCGCAAATTCACGGTCCACTTCGATGCTTACCCACCGCCGTCCCAATGCCTTAGCCACATGCCCAGTGGTATTTGAACCTGAAAAGATATCAACCACTACATCACCGGCATCGGTCAGGAATTCGATGAAGAATTGCGGGAGGGCTTGAGGGAACCTTGCAGGATGGCTCTCGAAACCTTGGAATCGCGCCCCCGTTGTCCCTATCGAAGCCTTGCTGATGTCGTGACCAGACGGGCGTAACTTTGGCTTGTAAAACTTCGTCGCGTCCTTAAGCAAGGCATTCATCCGGGCTGAATACGGGGTGAGCACCTTCCTCACGTCAGCCTTGGGATTATCTGACTTCGAGAACCACCACACTGTGTTCACTGCATCTTTTGCACGAATCTTCCGCTTGTTCACCCACTCAATGGGCGACGGCAGTTTCGCAGGATTGAACCAAAAGAACCGGCAGAATGCGCGCGGCCTGCGGAAGAGTATGATGAGCCGACAATCCTCAACCTGGGAGGAGCCGTGCCCATAGTCACTGCGCTGTGTCTCTCGCTACTGGTCTGTCTGCAAGCCGCCAACGGCCAAACCGGGCGGGGCGTGGACGACGTCACCCCGACGGTCAAGATCTTTCGAGACGCGGTCAATGTGGGGGTGATTCAGAGGAACGGGAAGGTGCTTCTGATCGCAGCGGGCGATGGGCACGTCCTCGAATGGTCGAGGCGCCAGGGGTATTCCATCGATTGGGTGCTATTCACCGACCATCACCGCGACCAAGCAGCGGGAGCGGCGCAGCTACGGGGCGCAGGAGCCAAGATCGCAGTTCCGGCGGGAGAAGAACAATTCTTCGCGCGCGCCACAGAATTCTGGGCCGACGCCGAGCGGCGCATCGATCACCGCTACAACTTCCGGCCCGACCATTTTGTGCTGCGGCAATCGGTCGCCGTCGATCGCACGCTCACGCCCGGCGACTTGTTCCAGTGGGAGGGATTAGAGATCAAGGTGCTGCCGACGCCGGGGCCTACCGACGGCGCCGGTCGCGTCTTCATCGTTGTCGCTCAGCGTTTCATCAGGCCAAGGATGACAGGAGGA
>CAYRII010000129.1:0-7591 GCA_964424245.1 uncultured Terriglobales bacterium
CTTTTCATCTTGAAGTGAAAGAACTCCTCGAACAGGACCGCGTCATCGAGGCCGAGGTCAAGCTGGCGGAGATCCTGGCCCTCGACCCCGTAAACGATCTTGCCACCTACCGCGAAGGGCAGATCGCCTTCCTGCGCCAAGATTACGTGCCTGCGCTGGAGAAGGCGCGCCGCGCCATCCGCCGCAAGGGTTTCGAGCCTGGGTACCACCTTCTGGAAGCGATGTGCCTGGAGCGTTTGGGTCAGGACGAACAGGCCGCACAAGCCTACGAGCGCGTGCTACGCCTCGCCGAGTATGCGGACGCGCACGTCGCTTTGGCCGGCATCGCCGGCCGCCGCGGCAATCTGGCTCAGGCCGTGGAGCACATGAAGAGCGCCGTCGCTCTCGAGCCCCGGAATCCGGATTTGCGCACGGCGTTGGCGGAGGTACTCGCCCAGGCCGGCGACCTTGCCGGCAGCCGCCGCGAGCGCGCCCGCGCCCGGGCGCTGCGCAACGCTTCGACCCCGCGCTAGGGCAGTCCCCCCCGCTTGTTTTTTGGACTGGTTTGGCTTGAGCCGTAAAACTTTTGCGGAGGCCGTCATCCGGAGCGAGGGAGGGCTCCCGCGCGCTTTCTCCAGCGCGGGAAACCCGAGTCGAAGGATCTGGGGCTGGTTTCTGCTTGGCTGCGAACAAACCCAAGCTCGCGCTAGAGTTTCGGCGGCACCGGGTCAACCCGCTCCACGATCCCCTCGCCCTCGCGCACCTGGTAGAACTTTCCCGCGGGCACGTTCTCCAGAACCTCCAGCGCACCGCTCGGCCAGCGAATCTCAATGCGTTCAGCGCTTTCCGCTGCGCCCAGCCCCAGATGAATGCGATGGTCGCTGGCAGAGAGATAGCTGCCGCCGCCTGTCAGGAAGCGGGTCAACGTCTTGCCCCCCACGGTGGCGCGCACCACCGCTCCAATCGCATCCCGCGGGCTCTTGGTGCCTTCCAGGGCCAGCGACAGCCAGTGGCCCCTGTTGCCGCCGTCGTTGCGCAGCAGTTCCGGCGCGCCTCCCAGATTCAGCACCAGCACATCCACATCGCCGTCATTGTCGTAGTCGCCAAAGGCCGCGCCCCGGCTCACCTGCGGCTGGGAAAGCGCCGCGCCATGCTCTTTGGCTGCCTCGCGGAAGCGGCCGCCGGTGTTTTCAAACAGCAGCTTGGGCTGCGGATAGCTGGCTTCAGGACGCAGCAGCGCCACGTTGTCGATCACGTGGCCGTTCACCACCAGCACGTCCAGATCAGAGTCATTATCGAAATCGAAAAACTCCGCGCCCCAGCCCACCAGCGGAATGCTCGCCGGCGCAAAACCCGTCTGGTAGCTCAGATCGGCAAATGCCGCTCCCAGATTGCGGTAGAGGTTGTTGTACTCATGGTCCAGGTTGGTCACAATCAGGTCGGCGCGGCCGTCGCCGTCATAGTCGCCCGCAGCCGTGCCCATGCCCGCCTGCGGCCGCCCGCCGTCGTCAAAGGCCACGCCTGCGCGCACGCCCGTTTCTTCCAACGTCCCATCGCCGCGGTTGCGGAAGAGGAAGTTGCGCACCGAATCGTTGGCCACGTAGAGGTCCACCCATCCGTCCAGGTCGAAGTCCGCGGCCACCACGCCCAATCCCTTGCCCGTGTGCGCGGCGATGCCGGCCTCCTGGCTTGCATCCTGGAACGTCCCATCGCCTTGATTGTGGTAGAGCAGGCTGGTCAGCCCGTCGTACACATCGGGATGGCAATAGCCGCGGATGCGGCGAATGTTGTCTCCGCACACGCGGTTGCGCGCAAACTCAAAGTCCACGTAGCGCGCCACGAACAAGTCGAGCTTGCCGTCGCGGTCGTAGTCGAGGAACGCGGCGCTGGTGCTCCATCCTCCTCCGCCAACGCCGGCTTTCGCGGTTACGTCTTCGAACGTGCCGTTTCCTAAATTGCGGTACAGGATGTTGCGTCCGAAGCCGGTGACGAAAATGTCCGTCCATCCATCGCCGTCATAGTCCGCCGCAGCCACTCCCATTCCGTAGTGGCCTTCGCTGGCCATGCCCGCCTTCGCCGTCACGTCCACAAACGTGCCGTCGCCCTGGTTGCGATAGAGCGCGTGGCCCGTGCCCTTGGGCGCGGGATTGCCGGGGACGCTGCTGCCGTTCACCAGAAAAATGTCCAGCCTGCCGTCGTTGTCGAAGTCCAGAAAGGCTGCTCCCGAGCCCATGGTCTCGAGAACGTACTTTTCCGGCGACGCGCCGCTGAAGTGCCGGAAGCGCAAACCGGCTTCCCGCGCCACGTTGGTAAACGTGATTCCCGCCTGCGCCTTCGCAGCCGCTGTCTTTTGGTTTGCTGGCGCCTTGGGCTCGACCTGTTGCGCACCACCGAGCGCAACGCTGCCCAGAGCCAGGAAGATCCAGGTAGTAATCCGTCGCAGGCAGATGGAATGAGAACTGAGCACTGAGTACTGGGTACAAAAGTGGTCGGGGCGGGCAGATTCGAACTGCCGACCCCCTGCGCCCAAGGCAGGTGCGCTACCAGGCTGCGCTACGCCCCGACGGAGAAATTGTATCCGAACTGCGGCGCGGCCTGCGTTTCCGTTAGCTGCGCAGCAGGGAAATCACCCACGCCAGCAGCAGGAAGGGCAGCGCCACCAGCAGGGCCACGGTCAAGACCAGGAACAGCAGGAAAAACCAGTCGCGCTTCGACTGCTGCCTGTTCCCGCGCTCCTGGTAGCGGCGTAGCAGCTCCACGTTCCTGCGGTTGGATTTGTAGGCGACGTCGAACAGGTCGCCCAGGACCGGCACCGTGCCCGCAATGGAATCCAGCGCCACGTGCGCCAGCATGCGCAGCAGCGCCACGCGCGGCAAACCGCGCTGCCAGGCGGCGTGCAGGATAAGAAACGAAGCCACGCCGGTGAGGGCGTCGCCCACGCCCGGTATTAGACCGGCCAGCGCATCCAGTCCGAAGCGTATCCGCGTTCCCGGAATGGTGAACAGGTCGTCGAGCAGCGTCGCCAGCCAGTCCAGTTGCTCGTCATCCAGCCCGGCGCCGGCCGCTACAGGCTCCACTCCAGGCGGGAAGATCTCGGGTTCGAGGGGCTTGGCCATCATTCGTTAGAGTAACCCAGGACGTTGCGCGGCGCAGCGATTCGCGCCGGGAACCGGGCGCACCCCGCGCCGTGCGGCACCGCAGCAGCACCCTTGGCCCGGCGGCGGGAGAGCATATAATGCAAAGTGGGATGCAGCCACTGCACTACGCGGTTGTGGCCTATGTCCGGAACCCTGTGGGTCGCTTCGTCGAGGACCTTCGCCACGAGGTGTATCCGGAGTACGCACACCTTCCCGCACACCTGACCCTGCTGCCGCCGCGTTTGCTGCGCGGCACGGAATCCGCAGCCGTTCGCGACCTAGAGGAGATGTGCGCCACGGCAGAGCCCTTCGAGGTCACTATGGACGGCGTGGAGTCGTTTGTCCCCGTCACGCCCACGGTGTACATCCGCGTGGATAGCGGCAGCCAGCACATGCATGACCTCCACCAGCACCTGAACTCCGGCGTCTTCCAGTTTGACGAGCAGTGGCCCTACCATCCTCACCTCACCATTGTGAAGCTGGCCAGCGACCACCTGGTGCCTCAGGCGGTGGAGTTCTCCAGGCGGCGCTGGCAGCTCTACCGCGCCACGCGCCGCATTCTGGTGGATCAACTGACCTTCGTGCGCGAAGGCGAGAACAACTGCTGGGTCGATCTGGCGCCTGTGCCGCTGGGCGGGCGCATGGCCTCGCGTCCGCGTCCCTAGCCCTTCCGGGTTCTCAACTCATTCATATTCGGGACGTTACCCGGCTTTCTCTTTTGGTTACCAGAAGGACATGACCTTCCTTCATCTTGTGGCCCTGGGCTGCAGGGGCTACACATGAGGCTGCACCGGCAGCGTGTCAGGTTGCCGGACCGGGCTTGAAGTGCTCCCCCGGAATTTCGCAAGGCAGGCAAGCGCCCATTCCCGCGCGCCTCCTGGAAGGGTCAGTACCATGCATATCGCAGTTCACGGCACGGGATACCTGGGGTCGGTGGTATCGGCCTGTCTGGCGGACTTTGGCCTGCCGGTTACCTGCATGGATGAGGACGAAGTACGCGTCCTCAGCCTCTCGCAGGGCAACGTCCTGTTCTATGAAAAAAATCTTGCGGAGATGGTGCGGCGCAACGTGCGCGTCGGCCGCCTCACCTACTCGACCAACCTGGAAGGCTTCACGCGGCGCGCGCAAATCATCTACCTGGCCGAGGATTCCTACCGCTACATCGAGGAAGTGGCGCTGAAAATCGCCGGCGCGGCGCAGCCGGGCGCCATCCTGGTGGTGGCGACGCCGGTGCCTGTGGGCACGGCTGCGCGCATCCAGAGGCGCCTGCAGGACGCGGGCAGCGACCTTACCGTGGTCTCGCAGCCGGTGTTCCTCACCGACGGCTGCGCGGTGGAGGATTTCAACTGGCCGGACCGCATCGTGCTGGGCTCGGACTCGGCCGAAGCCGTGCACATGCTGAAGCAGATTTACCGGCCCATCGTGCTGCGCGGCGTGCCCGTGATCGTCACCAGCCTGTCGACGGCGGAGCTGGTGCGCGAGGCTTCGACGGCGTTCGTGGCCACCAAGATCGCCTTCATCAACGAGCTGGCCACGCTGTGCGAGCGCGTGAGCGCAGACGCCGTGGACCTGGGGCTGGCGCTGGGACTCGACAAGAAGATTGCGCCGCGCTGCCTGCAGCCGGGCGCGGGCTTCGGCGGCCCGTTCGTGGAAGCGGACATGGACTCGCTGGCGCAACTGGCCTCGAGCAAGGGCGTGCCGCTGAAGATCCTGGGCGCAGCGCGCGACGTCAACCGCTCGCTCTCGGACCGCATGGCCGACAAGATTGCGGGCCTGTTGCAATCGGTGCACGGCAAGCAGGTCGGCATCCTGGGCCTGGCGTACAAGCCGAACAGCAACTCGGTGGCGGCCTCGACGTCGGTGCAACTGGTGCGACAGCTGATGTCGCGAGGAGCGAAAGTGCGCGCCTACGATCCGGCGGCGATTCCTGAGGCGCGGCTGGAGCTGAACGGCGCGGTGCGCTACTGCGAAACGCCTTATGCCGCCGCCGAGGGCGTGGACGCCCTGGTGGTGGGCACGGGCTGGCCGGAGTTCCGCAGTCTGGACTTCGAACGCATCAAGAACGCGCTCAAGCGGCCGTTGATTGTCGACACCAAGAACGTGCTCGACGCCGCGCGCCTGAAGGCCATGGGCTTCGAGTATGTAGGCGTGGGACGAAACTAGACCCTTTCCTCTACCCCTGAAGCGCGGCGGGACGCGGAGAAATCGCGTTCCCTCCGCGCCTTTCGTATTTTTCAAAGAACGCTGCTGCGAGCAGGGAAGCGGGTAGGGGTGCCCCCCTGTGGTCTTTAAGAATCAATCATTTACGGGCCAAGGTATGGCCAAGTAGCGAACGCCAAAGAACCTAGGTCTGCGGTCTTTGAAAACAAAGGCGTTAGACTTCACCATGTTATAGCGTTAGGCAACTATATATCTTTTGGATGCAAGAGTCAAGAAAAAAGTTTTCCTGCAAGGAGTCGTGAAAAGCGGCATCGAATGAGAAGGGGCAGCGAAGACCGGAGCGGGCGTCGCCCGGCGGTGCTTGCTATAATCAAGAAGATTCGGTGGGCGTAGCTCAATCGGTAGAGCACCGGACTGTGGCTCCGGCTGTTGAGGGTTCAAGTCCCTTCGCCCACCCCAGAATCCCGGCCGCGAGTTTTTCCAGCCGTGAAATGTCCACCCGTTTGCGGGGCGACAAAGCTCCCAGATGACATTGACTGTCTTTCCCATGCACTCTAGAATGCCCGCTGGTGGGGGGGCAGTTTCCTGATCGGCAAAGCACTTGCGCATTTCCGCGTCGTCGAGAAGATCGGCGCCGGTGGCATGGGCGAAGTGTATCGTGCTCGAGACGAACACTTGGACCGGGATGTCGCCATCAAGGTCCTGCCGCCCGGCACGTTTGACGATGAAAGCGCCCGCAAACGTTTCCGTAAAGAAGCCCAGGCTCTCTCCAAGCTCAATCATCCTCACATCGCCGTAGTCCACGACTTCGATACACAAGATGGCGTGGACTTCCTCGTCACCGAGCTGCTTCAGGGCATAACCCTGGAGGGGAAACTAAGATCGGGCAGGGCCCTTTCCGAGCCGGAAGTGATCCACATCGGACTTCAGATTGTCGCTGCCCTGGAAGAGGCCCACGAGCGCGGCATCATTCATTGTGATCTCAAGCCAGGCAACATCATGGTGAACGCCAAGGACCAGGTCAAAGTACTTGACTTTGGACTGGCAAAATTGCTGCATACCAGCGAACTGGCCGCCACAATGACGCAAAGTTCGAGAGAGGCTGCGTCCGGCACTCTCCCATACATGTCGCCGGAACAATTGCGGGGCGACAAGCTCGATGCGCGCAGCGACATTTGGGCCGCAGGGGTGGTGCTGTTCGAGATGGCCAGTGGGGGCCGGCCGTTCGCGGGGAAAACGTCTTCGATGCTGGCGGGCGCAATCCTGCATCAGGTACCGCGGTCTCCCCGCAACATTCGCCCGGAAATCTCTCCGAAACTAGAAGACGTGATCCTGAAGTGCCTGGAGAAGAACCCAGAAGACCGATACCATTCGGCGAAAGAGATTGCGACAGATCTGCGCCGCGCGGGGACGCTGACGGAAGCCGGCTCGGCGCAGGTCCCTGTGATTGCTCGAACGCCTCGCCGACCCGTGTTGCGGGCCGCTGCCGCTGCCCTGGTTCTCGGATTTGCCACGCTGATTTGGTGGAAACTGGGCATAGAAATCAAGGGCCCTACAGGTGCCCATTCCATTCGCTCGCTGGCAGTGCTCCCGCTGGAAAATCTCTCGCGCGACCCAGACCAGGAGTATTTTGCGGACGGGCTCACCGAAGCCATCATTGCCGACCTGTCGAAGATCAGAGAGCTAAGTGTCATTTCTCGCACTTCGGTGATGCAGTACAAAGGCGTGAAGAAGTCTTTGCCGGAGATTGCCCGAGAACTGGCAGTGGACGGGGTAATCGAGGGGTCGGTTCTACGGGAAGGCAACAAAGTTCGCATTACCGTACAGCTCATCGACGGGAGGAGCGACCAGCACCTGTGGGCCAATAGTTATCATCGAGAACTGCACGGAATCCTGTCCCTGCAAAGCGAAGTTGCCCAGGCCATCGCTAGAGAGATCGCCGTCCGGATGACACCCTTAGAGCAAGAACGCCTGGCCCGCGCGCCCAGGGTCGACCCCAAGGCACACGAGGCCTACTTGATGGGCCTCCATCACCTTCACGGTCCGGGAGGAACGGGACCAGAAAAGGCCATCCCCTACTTTGAACAGGCGATCGCCCAGGACCCGCAGAATGCGCGCGCCTATCTGGGCCTGGCACACGGGCTCATGGCGCTCAGCACTTTCTACCGCGCCCCTCACGAAATGATGCCCAAGGCTAAAGCTGCTGCCCTGAAAGCCCTGGAACTTGATGAAAACCTAGCCGAGGCTCATAGCGTGTTGGGGATTATCAGCCTCTTTTATGATTGGGATTGGGCGCAAGCCAACCAGTCCCTGCA
>CAYRII010000130.1:0-7449 GCA_964424245.1 uncultured Terriglobales bacterium
GCCGCTGGACGACATCATGCGCGACGGCACCGGCGAGCCGCTGACGGCGAAGTATCTCATTGAGGCGCTCAAGGCGGCTGATCGATGAGAACCCTTACTTTCCGAGGTAAGACCAGCGAGATTATTTGCTTCACAAAAGAAGCCGAGGGGGATAAGTGCCCTGAAGCCGCTGCCCCACGCGAGGCTGGAGCAACTTCCGCTAAGGAGATACATGACGATCGCCGCGGGTTTTAAGTGTCATGATGGAGTCGTTCTCTGCGCCGATACACAGGAAACGCGCCGCCAAATTATCAAAGTGCGGGTGCCCAAGCTAGTTGCAATACCAGATAGCAATGTAGTTGGTATGACGAGCAAGCTTTTGTTTTCGGGTGCTGGCGAAGGGCCGTTTATTGACAAACTCATTGCGAGGGCATGGGAGGCATCGCAGAGGGCAAATCAAACAATGCCTGACGTGACCGCAGCGATAGAGAAGTCCATCAAAGATGCACATGACGAATATGGCAAAATCTACCAGCCAGGATACCTGCCCGAGGCGCACCTGATTTACGGAGTGTGGGTTGCTAACTGCGGGACGAAACTCTTCTTGTCTGTTGGGCCAGTCGTAAACGAAGTTTACTCACATGAGTGCGTCGGAATCGGGGAAGTATTGGCCCGGTATATTGCAGACAGGATGTTCTCACCTGAAACGATGTCCACGCGCACGACCGAGATTCTAAGCGTCTACTTGCTGTCAGAAGCCAAGGAATACGTAGATGGCTGCGGAGGAGACAGCGTCGTTGCCACGCTGGCCAATGGGGGCCAGCTTCACACCGTTGATGCAGATGAGGTTTCTTGGATTACAACCCATCTCAGAGGATTCGAGGCACGAAGTTCATCTCTATCTCTACGTGCAGCCGACCTCAACGTACCGGATGAAGATTTTGACCGCTTAGTGGAGATTTTTCTGGAGGACGCGAAGGAGTCGCGGAAGGTTCACAAACGGCTTCGCCAAATGGCCCAGGAAGCGGGCTTTCAGGCAATCAGGGAAGCAGAAAAAAGAGATGCAGAAAGAGAAGCCGCACCTAGGCGGTCAGCCTCTCACAAGTCAGAAGCGGACCCGTAACCATATGCTGTAGCGTGTCCAAAAACAAATCGTCGCACAATGCTTGCCTGAAGTGCTTTGCTCGGAGGCTCCATGAAACGCATCCTGATTGCTCTGCTGCTTTTCGCAGGCGCAGCTGCCCAGGAGTATGCCCCGCTTCCCAAAACCATCATGGAAGGGAAAACCGTTTACATCGAGAACCAGACTGGCAATCCAGCAGTTGCTGATGCAGCCTATCTAGAAATCAAGACATGGGGCCGCTTCACGGTTGTCAGCGACCGGCAAGAGGCTGATCTGACTTTTACCTTTCAAGCGATCTCAACGGAAGGCCCCATCGTGGTGGTTCCGCTCAGTGGCGGCCCTGTGGTCGGCGGTCGCACGACCCGAAATTTTACTCGGTTGGCTGTCCTTTCCCCTGAGGGCCACGAGCTGTGGACGGTCACTCAGCCTGCGAGTGGCAGCAAGAACCTGAAAAAGAGCGGGGCTGCAAAATGCATCCGTGAACTCCGCAAGCGTTTTCCCGAACCCAAAAAGGAGAAGCGCTGATGCTAACTACCGCCGGTGGCGTTGTGCTCGGAGGTTTTATGAAACTCATCCTGATTGCTCTGCTGCTTTTCGCAGGCGCAGCTGCCCAGACAGCGCAGCCTAAACCGGAAGAATCGAAGGTCATTAGGAAGGAGAAGCCAGCACTCAGTACGAAGGTCCTGCCCGCCACGCAGAAGACTCCGGCTGGCTCCAAGAATGGCCCGCAAGTGGCAAAGGCTACCGGTACCCAATATCCCGGCCGCTATCAGCTCCTACCTGCCAAAGTGCTGATGCCCAACAAGGCTGGGAGTAAAACTGCGTTCGACACTATTTTTCTGCTCGACTCTCAGACTGGCGCCGTCTGGGAAATCGATCCGTATGACGAAATAAGTGCTGGTAATAAGAATGAAGTGGTGATTTTCCCGTCTCGCTTCAAACGAGTTTTTGTTGAAGGGCTAGACGGTACCCATGAGGACTATCTCCGGCTCTATGTCACCACCGGACGAAGACTCACGGATCAACCCTCGCCAGAGGATGCCCGTTGAATATGCTGAAATACATCCTCTTCGTCATCTTTGTCGGTAGCACCATCGCTATTACATACCTATGACAGCGGCATACAGCCGGTGGAAGTGATGCACGCCCTTCTCCTGTTTCACGCTGAAGCGGCCGCGTTCATAGCTCCGCGAGCGCAGGTTGCGCTGCACCTTTTCGCAGATAGCGCCATCCTCCAGCTGAAACTCGTGGCTGAAGCGCACCCCGGCTGCGGCCGCCTCGCTTCGCAGGACGCTCTCCGCCGCGTACCAATCGAAGATGGCCAGCGTCTCCGGCCGACAATTTGCCAGGTGCGCGAAAAAATCTTTTCCCTTTCGACGGAGAGCCAGCCGGGATCCACACAGAGGTGCGAGGGCAAGGTCCAGGAACGCTCGATGGCGGCGTCCACGCTTCGCCCGGCGGAAATGAATTGACCCTGGAAGCCATATCCCGTACCTTGCGCCAGGGCGATTATAAGCTTCCCGGCTTGACGCCCCGGCTGAGGAGGCCTGCACCATGCACGGGTCGCGGCCCGCTGCCATACCGCAAGAGGACCGCACGCTGGCCGTGCTGGCGCACCTGCTGCAGATCTTCACCGGCTTCCTCGGGCCGCTGATCATCGCGGTGCTGAAGCGCCAGACGCCGTTCGTCCTGTTCCACAGCCTGCAGGTGATCCTGTGGCAGGTGGCGTACATGGTAGTTTCCATTCTGGTGATCGTAGTTTTCGTGGTTTCCATTCTGGCCGGAGCCGCGCAGCAAAGTCACGGGCAGGGTGCGCCGATGTGGCTGGTGGTGGCGATTCCCGGAATCGTCGTGCTCTCCATCGGCGGTTGGATGCTGACGATAGTGCTGGCCATCGTCTACGCCATGCGCGCCGCCGACGGAAAGTGGGCTGAGTATCCGCTGGTGGGAAGGTGGGCGCGACGGCTCGCCAACGGATAAATGCGGCGGCGATTTGGGCACGGGAACTTAGCGATTTCGGCACTATCCGTTAGAATGAGCGATTCGCCGATTGCGCGAGGTGCCCACGTCCATGCATCGCTGGTCTGAACTGTTCATTCCCACATTGCGCGAGGCCCCGGCAGACGCCGAGGTTGAGGCGCCTTGCGGGCGTGAGCGCAGTGGGAGCCCGCAGCCGAAATCCTGAGCGAAGCGAAGGATCTCTATGCATCGCTGGTCTGAACTGTTCATTCCCACATTGCGCGAGGCCCCGGCAGACGCCGAGGTGGCCAGCCACAAGTTCCTGGTGCGCGCCGGCTACATCCGCCAGATCGCCGCGGGCATTTATTCCTACCTGTTTCTGGGGCAGCGGGCTCTGCTGAGAATCCGGGGAATCGTGCGCCAGGAAATGGACCGCATCGCGCAGGAGTTTTACCTGCCGGCGCTGAATCCCCGCGAGCTGTGGGAGGCCACGGGCCGATGGTCACTGATGGGCGACACCATGTTTCGCCTCAAGGACCGCGGCGGGCGCGACCTTTGCCTGGGCATGACCCACGAAGAGGTCATGACCGAGATCGCGCGCAAGGAACTGCGCAGCTACAAACAACTGCCGCAGATCTGGTACCAGATCCAGTCCAAGTTTCGCGACGAGCCCCGGCCCAAGTCCGGCCTGCTGCGCACGCGGCAGTTCACCATGAAGGATTCCTATTCCTTCGACCTGGACGCGGCGGGACTGGATGTCTCCTACCAGAAGCATTACGAAACTTACTGCCGGATTTTTGACCGCTGCGGGTTGCAATACGTCGTTGTAGAGGCGCACTCGGGAGCGATGGGCGGCTCGCAGTCCCACGAGTTCATGGTGATGACCGAAGCGGGCGAAGACATGGTGGCCAGTTGCACCTCGTGCCGCTACTCCGCCAATCTGGAAAAAGCCACGTCGCGTCTCCCGGCCGCCTCCGACCTGCCCGACGAGTCTGGCGGTCCTCGCGAAGTGCACACCCCCGGCCAGAAAACCATTGAGGATGTGGCGAAATTTCTGGGTGTTTCGCCCACGCAGAAGATCAAGACCCTGGCGCTGGTTGCCAAGGACCCTGCAGCCGGGCCGGGCCAACCGGCGGAGCGCGCCGTGGTGGCGTTTTTGCGCGGCGACCACAGCTTGAACGAGGCCAAGCTGTCTTCCGCGCTGCCCTACACAGACTTTCGGCCCATGCATGCGGAAGAAATCGAGAACCTGTTCGGCTCGCCGGCCGGCTACCTGGGCCCCCTGGGACTGGCGGAGAAGCGCTTTCATGGGGTGCAGCCCACAGTGCTGGTGGATGAGGCGCTGCGCGGGCGCCAGAACCTGGTTTCAGGCGCCAACCGCGAGGACTACCACTTGAAAGGCGTCACTCCGGAGCGCGATTTCACCGTGAGCCATTGGGCCGATCTGCGCACCGTGGCCGCCGGGGAGGGATGCCCAAGTTGCGGCGCTGCCTTGCGCGTTGCCAAGGCTGTGGAGGTGGGGCACATCTTCAAGCTGGGCTACAAGTACGCCCAGTCCCTGGGCGCCAGCGTGCTGGACAAGGACGGCAAGGAAGTGACGCCCATCATGGGCAGCTACGGCATCGGCTTGGAGCGCATCCTGACGGCGGCCATCGAGCAGAATCACGATGCCGACGGCTTCTGGTTGCCGCCCGCGATTGCTCCGTTCGACGTGCTGGTCACGCCCACCAACGCCCGCGATGCACAATTGCTGCAAACCGCCATCGACGTTTCCGGCGAGCTGGAAAAGGCCGGCTACGACGTCCTGCTCGATGACCGCGACGAGCGGCCGGGAGTAAAATTCAAGGACGCCGATCTGGTGGGGATTCCGTTTCGCGTGACCGTTGGCAGGAAGGTTGCCGAGGGCAAAGTGGAGATCGTCGAGCGCTCGACACGCCAAACGCAGGATGCTACCATCGGCGCAGTTGCAAGCCATCTGGGAGGCCGATTCCCTTCCCGGAGCTGACCGAACAATAGCCAGACCCCCTGGGGGTGGCGGCAGAATCGAGGAGCCATGAAAACGCTGAAGGCACTGTTCGGAATGTTTGTCGTGGTGGGTGGTTTTTATGTTGCGTTCAAGCTGATCCCGCCTTATTTCAACAACTACCAGTTCGAGGACGCCATCGAGAGCGAAGCCAGGCTCAACGCCTACAGCAACAAGAGTGAGCAGCAGATCCGCGAGGCTGTGGCCAAGAAAGCGCTGGAATTTGACATTCCCCTGACAGCGGAAAAGATCAACGTGCAGCGCCTGAGCGGTGAGATCGCCATCTGGGCCGAATACACGGTTCACGTCGACCTGCCGGGTTTTCCCCTCGACCTGAAGTTTCGTCCCGCCACCAGGAACAAAGCGATGGGCGGCGCCAGGATGTCTCAGCGCGTGCATCCTGCCGGCCCGCGACAGCAGCTTTTCTCGCGGGAGGCCGCGGCTAGGGCCTGGATGTAGTTCTTGGCAGCGCGACCAAGCGCCCCGCCCTGGCGTCTAATCAACCAGGAAAGCAGACGGCGCGAGACTCCACGATTCTCCAGTGCCCAACCGAGCGAAAACTTCGCGGGCCCGCACCAGCCGGAAGAAAAGATTCCGGTTTTCCCATCCGGCCGCGCGAGTGGGCCTGGCCGCGCTCGTGCTCACCGGTGTTACCCTCCTCGGCCTTTTTGTCTGGGTCTACGTCAAGTACGACCGCATAGTGGACGAGCGCCTGCGCGGCCAGATCTTCAGTAACGCCTCCAAGATCTATGCGGCGCCGCGCGTTCTGCGGGTGGGCCAGCCCGTGCAGGTGCATGAAATCGCCGCCAACCTGCGCCGCGCCGGCTACGCTCCCGGGGGCGTGGAGAGCGAAAGCCGCGCCGGCACGTACCGCATGCTGGCCGACGGCCTGGAGATCCAGCCCGGGCCGGAGTCCTACTTCGACGCCGTGCCCGCCCGCATCCTGGTGCGGGACGGCAAGGTGGCCCGCATCCTGGTCTCCGGCAGCGCGCCGGCGCGCGATGCTACCGCCTACGAGCTGGAGCCGATTCTGGTCACGGCTTTGTTCGACAGCGAAGAGCGCACCAAACGCCGGCTCATCCGTTACGCCGATGTTCCCAAGGTCATGGTGAATGCGGTGCTTGCCATCGAAGACCGCCGGTTCTTCGAGCACGGCGGCGTGAACTTTTTCCGTTTGGCGCAGGCCGTTGCCACCGATCTGTGGGAGGGCCACCGGCAGCAGGGCGGCTCCACCCTCACCATGCAGATTTCGCGCAAGTTTTTCCTCACCCCGGAAAAGACCGTCAAGCGCAAGCTCACCGAAATCCTGATCGCGTTCCAGCTGGAGCAGCGCTTCACCAAGCAGGAAATCTTCGAGATTTACGCCAACCAGGTGTACATGGGCCAGCGCGGCTCGTTCGCTATCAACGGATTCGGGGAAGCGGCGCGATCCTACTTCAACAAGGACGTCAAGAACCTGAACCTGCCGGAGTCCGCGCTGCTGGCGGGAATCATTCAGCGGCCGCCCTACCTTTCCCCGTACCGGCACCCGGAGCGGGCCCTGGCGCGCCGCAATCTGGTGCTGGAAGGAATGTTCGAGATGGGCGCCATCGCGCGCGACGAGGCCGATCGCGCCAAAGCGGCCCCCCTCCATCTGGCGCCACCCAATGTGGAGGCCAGCGATGCGCCTTATTTTGTGGACCTGGTACGCGAGCAGTTGCTGGAGCGTTACAGCGAGAGCGACCTGAACGATGGCGCCTACCGCATCTATACCACCCTCGACCCCGACTTGCAGCGCTTCGCCGCCGAAGCCGTGACAACGGCGATGAAGGAAGTGGATGACCAAGTTACGAAAATGCGCACGCGCCGCGTGGCCGTGGGCAAGGGCCGCTATGAGAACCAGGTGCGGCCGGGTCCCAGGGCGCAGGTGGCGCTGGTGGCGATGGATCCGCACACCGGGGCCGTACTGGCGCTGGTGGGCGGGCGCAACTATGGTTCCAGCCAGTTGAACCACGCCGTGGCGCGGCGCCCTACGGGCTCCATCTTCAAGCCCTTTGTCTATGCCGCGGCCATCAACACGGCGGTTGATGGCGGCGACCCGGTGCTCACGGCTGCTTCGTCTATCGACGATGCGCCCAGCACGTTTCTCTACGGCGACCAGGTGTACGAACCCAGGAACTACCAGGAAAAGTACCACGGCCCGGTTACGGCTCGTTTCGCGCTCGCTCTTTCCCTGAACAATGCCACGGTGCGCCTGGCGGAGGAAGTGGGCTTCGACCGCGTGGCGAAGCTGGCGCGGGCCGCCGGCATCAAGTCCGTGCAAGGAACGCCCGCCATCGCCCTGGGCTCCTATGACGCCACCCCGCTGGAGATGGCAGGCGCTTAC
>CAYRII010000131.1:0-7427 GCA_964424245.1 uncultured Terriglobales bacterium
TGGCGCGCGAACAGGCCGAGCACTTCTGCCCCTGGAAGCCGAATGCGGCCTGCGCTACGCCCTCGACGGCATCGTCCAGGTTGGCATCGGCATCCACCACGATGGCGTTCTTGCCGCCCATCTCCAGCACCGTGCGCTTGATCCAGATCTGCCCCGGCCGTGGCTGCGCGGCACGGCTGTGAATGTCCAGCCCTACTTCCTTCGACCCGGTAAACGCGATGAAGCGCGTCTTGGAATGCTCCACCACGGCGTTGCCGAAGCTGGCGCCGGAGCCGGGACAGAAGTTCACCACGCCGTCCGGCATGCCGGCCTCGAGCAGCGCTTCGAAGAACTTGGCGGCGATCGTGGGCGAGTCGCTCGAAGGCTTCAGCACCACCGTGTTGCCGCACACGATGGCGGCCATGGTCATGCCTGCCATGATGGCGGCGGGAAAATTCCACGGCGGAATCACCGCGCCCACGCCCAGCGGAATGTACTCCAGAAGGTCGCGCTCGCCGGGCAGTTGCACCGCCGGCTGCACGTGGGCGAGGCGCAGCGCTTCGCGGCTGTAGTATTCGCAGAAGTCGATGGTCTCGGCCAGGTCGCCCTCGGCCTCGGCCCAGTTTTTCCCCACTTCAAACACCAGCCACGCCAGGTATTCGTACTTGCGCGCGCGCAGGATGTCTCCCGTGCGCAGCAGCAGCGCCGCCCGCTCCTCCACCGGCGTCCGTTTCCAGCTCGCGAAAGCTTCGCACGCCGCCTGAATGGCGGGTTCGGCGTGCTCCCGGCCCGCCTTCTGGTGGATGCCCACCACCTGCGACGGATTGGCCGGATTGATGGAGCGGATCTTTTCCTTGGTGCGGATGCGTTTGCCGCCAATCACCAGGTCGTACTCGCGGCCCAGTTCCGCGCGCACTCGGGCCAGCGCCGCGCGCATGGCGCGGGCGGTTTCTTCCTTGCGGAAGTCGCTCATCGGTTCGTTGCGGAACGGACCCTCGGGTTTGCGGGGCTCCAGGCGGGTGGGAGCTTCCATGGTTGCCATAAGAATGATTCCTTTCCTGCCCATCCTGCGTCACCCGGTTGGGCACATGAAACTACTCATTTTATCGCAATCGCGCCTGAGAGGTCAGGCTTCGCGCTGCGGCAGGTCGCTCATGCGAAACCGCGTGCGGAAGTGCTCGGAGAGCAGAGAGATGGCGGGCCGGTTTCGTCGCGGGTCGGACTGCGTCAGATAGCGGATAGCCTCGGCCAGCTTGCGCTGGCCCTCGAGGAATCGCGGATCAGCCTTGCGCTGTTTTTTCTGGCGCCGGGTGACCTGCGCGGAAAGGGTAAACACTCTGGCCATGACCTGCCGACTCGCCTCCTGGCGTGAAGCAGCGCTCAGGGGGAAAAAGGGCCCGCGCCCAGCCTGCGGACGCCGCTCTTGGCCGGAGAATAGCACTGCAAGCGGCCGACTTCCAGAACTTTTCCGTCAATCGTGGGAGTTTTTCCGGCGCCGCCGCCACGGCCATCATTTCCGGCCCCTGGCCGGCTACCCTTGAGGGGTGATAACCCTTGTCTTTCCTGTGGTTTTCAGCCGAAAGACGTCGTTCGAAAGCTTTTCGTTCAGGCGAATTGAAGTGTAGCGCGCGATGCGGTGGTCGCCCGAGGGCTCAAAGAGCTGCTGCTTGAGACTGACGCCCAGTTCCGTATCGATCCACAGCAGGATGCGGTTGAACACGCCACGCGCCTTCTGCGAACGCGGCGTCAGTTCGAGCAACGCCGTCTGCCGGCCATCGATCATTTCGGCGCCCACGTAACGCACCGCGAAGGACTTGAGCAGGTCGTGCCCGCGCCCGCCGAAGCCCAGCACCAGAAAGCTCTCCACCTCTTCGCGGTTCTTGCCCGTTTCGTATTCCGTGACCTGGTCGATGCGCGGCTGGTACACGCGCACCTTGCCTGCGGCAAACAGCACGTACTTGCGGTCGGGATGCGTGATGTCGGCGGCCATCTCCGTTTCCGTGCCGCGCTTGCGGAAAAAAACCTTGCCCTTCTGCGTATCGGTCTCGTCGACCACTTTCTGGTACTGGTCCCAGACGAAGTCCGCCTGCGCCGAGCGGAAGCTCTCCGCGGTGGCGTCCATGCGGTTGAGCACCGACTCCAGGCTGGGCTCCGCCGGGGCCGCTGCGGCCGCAACCGCGATCAGCAGCGCCGCAAGGCAAACCGCGGCGGCGCGCTTCACCGAAATGGAAAAAATCTCTGGCATGCTAGGGAATGTCCGAGGCGGGGCCGCGCTAGCGCCGCACCCACACCTTGTAGGCCGTCAGTTGCCCCTTCCGGTCGTGCACCGGTTCCCGGCGTAGGATTACAACCTCGCCGGCGATGGGCTCAATCACGCGGCGCAGCGCCTCTTCGATGGCTTTTTCATCCGTGGCAGTCACGGCCGACGCCTCCACCTGGTAGACAAACCCTCCTTCTTCGTCAGGAAGCACGACTACCACCGTTGGATGCGGGTTGCGTTCCACCGGTTTGTCGTTGAAGTTGATCCACCGCGGCGCCAGGAAAACAAAGGCCAGAATCAGCGTCACCATCACGTCGTAGTGGACGCTTCCCCGGGGGTACTCCCACAGAATGTAGCCGCGGATTGTTCGCCACACGCGCCCCATGTTGTTGGAGTCGGCCCCGCCCTCGGTGAGAATGCTGCGGAGATCAGTGTAGAGTCTGGCGGAAAGCTTGGCAATCCTGGGAAGGCGCTTAGAGCTTCCGCGGCGTGATGCGCTCGGCGCCCACGTAAGGCTGTAGAACAGCCGGAATCAGCACGCTGCCGTCGGCCTGCTGGTAGTGTTCCACCAGCGCCACCCAGGTACGGCCCACGGCCAGCCCGCTGCCGTTCAGCGTGTGCACGAAGGCTGGCTTGCCCTTGCCTTCGGGCCTGAAGCGGATGTTGGCGCGGCGCGCCTGGAAGGCCTCGAAGTTCGAGCAGGAGGAGATCTCGCGGAATACCTTTTGCCCCGCCAGCCAGACTTCAAGGTCGTAGGTTTTCGCGGCGGCAAAGCCCATGTCGCCGGTGCACAGCGTCACCACGCGGTAGTGCAGGCCCAGTTTCTGCAGCACCGCTTCGGCGTCGCGGGTCAGTTTTTCCAGCTCTTCGTAGGAAGTTTCCGGGCGCGAAAACTTCACCAGCTCCACCTTCTGGAACTGGTGCTGGCGGATGATGCCGCGCACATCCTTGCCATAGGAGCCGGCCTCGCTGCGAAAGCAGGGCGTGTACGCGGCCAGCGAAAGCGGTAGTTGTGCGGCCTCCAGTACCTCGTCGCGGAAGAGGTTCGTCACCGGCACTTCCGCCGTGGGGATCAGCCACAAATCCGACTCTTCGCATTTGAACAGGTCACTGGCAAACTTGGGCAGCTGGCCTGTCCCGTACAGGGATTCCGAATTCACCAGGTAAGGCGGCAGGACCTCGGTGTAGCCGTGCTCGCGGGTGTGCACATCGAGCATGAAGTTGGCCAGCGCCCGTTCCAGCCGCGCGCCCAGGCCCCAATACACCGCAAAGCGCGCTCCGGAGAGCCTGGCCGCGCGCGCCAAATCCAGCACTCCCAGCTCCTCGCCCAGTTCCCAGTGAGGCCGCGCCTCGAAGTCGAACCGGGGCGGCGAGCCCCTGCGCCGCACTTCCGCGTTGTCCTCGGGCGAGCGGCCCACGGGAACGCTCTCATGCGCCAGGTTGGGCAACATGGCCAACATCTGCCGCAGTTCCGCTTCCTTCTGCTTGGCCTGCTTTTCCAGCTCCTCGACCCGGTCCCGTAGCGCCTTCATCTCGGCGATCAGGGCACTGGCGTCCTGCTTCTCTTTTTTCCGCCGCGCGATCTCCTCCGAGGCCCGGTTGCGCTCCGCCTGCAGGGTCTCGGTGGCGGTGATCAGTCGCCTCCGTTCTGCATCCAATGTATGGAAGTCCTGGAGGGCAGCAGCCGGGTCCAGGCCGCGCTGGCGCAGCTTTTCTTCGACGAGTGGCAGGTGGTCGCGGACAAACCCGAGGTCGAGCATACGAGGCCTTAAATCTACCGGAAAGGAGCGCAGAAAAGAAATCCCGGTTTGGCAGGCATGTCGTACACTAGGCGCCGCAGAAAATCTGTGGATACGGAACGAGGAGGCGTATGACGCAGAGTTTTTCTTTCCCGTCGGGTAGGACGAAGAGCCGTCTGCAGGCCGTTGTGCTGCTGCTTCTGGCAGCACTCTGCCTGGCGCCGGCGCTAGCGGCTTCGCCGGCACGCGTGGTGGCCGTGGGTGATGTGCACGGAGACTACGATGCCCTGGTCGGAATCCTGCAGCGCGCCGCGCTGCTGGATTCCAAGTTGCGCTGGTCGGGCGGCAAGGCCACGCTCGTCATGACCGGCGACCTCCTCGACCGCGGCCCCCGCGACCGCGACGTCCTCGACCTGCTGATGCAACTGGAAAAGCAGGCGCCCAAAAAGGGCGGCCGCGTGATTGTGGTGCTCGGCAACCACGAAGTCATGAACCTCGTCGGCGACCTGCGCTACGTCTCTGCGGAAAGCTTTGCCGGATTTGCCGGCTCGGACCCGGAAAAACAGCGGCGCAACGCCCTGCGCGACCACCTGGACTGGGACAAATCGCGCGCCCGCAACGCCGGCGATCTGCCGGCAAGCGGCCCCACGCCGGAAGAGCGCTGGCTGGCGGCGCATCCTCCGGGCTTTGCGGAGCACCGTCAGGCGTTCGCACCCGACGGCAAGTATGGCCGCTGGCTGCGCGAGCGCCCGGCCGTGGCTCGCGTCGGCGATGCCATCTTTCTGCATGGAGGAATCTCCCCGCAGTTGGCGTCGCAGTCTCTCGACGCCATCAACCAGCGCGTACGCGAGGAACTTGCGGCCATGGATCGCTCGCGCGACCACTTCGTCCAGCAGCGCCTGATCCCGCCGCTGGCGAACCTGCAGGAGACGATGGATCTGATCCGGGCGGAGCGCGACGCGCGCAAGGCCCGCATGGACGAACTCACCGCGCAGGCTGCGGCTGAGGGCAAGACGTACCAGCCGTCGGAAGAAGAGCAGAAATCTTTCGCGACCCTGGAGCGCTTCCTCGAATCCGGCTCCTGGTACATCATGCATTCTGACGGCCCACTCTGGTTTCGCGGCTACGACAAGTGGACGGAGGAAGAGGGCGAAGCCCACACGGCCGAACTGCTCGCCCGGCTCAGCGCCAAGCACATCGTCGTCGGGCACACGCCTCAGGATGGCGGGCGCATTCGCTCCCGCTTCGGCGGGCGGGTGCTGCTGATCGACACCGGAATGCTCTCCGGCTATTACCAGGGCGGCCGCGCCTCGGCGCTGGAGATTGCTGCCGAAACCTTTACCGCCATCTATCCCGACCAGCGCATCGTGTTGCAGCCTACCGCCGGACCCCTGCCCCGTCCCGCAAACCCGGAGAAACCCGGCCAGGAAGCTTCCGGCGGGAGTCTTTCGGCCGAGTTTCTGCCACCGCAGTCACCGCGACCGGCGCTTCCCGCTTCGGATCCGGCCGCCATCGAGCGCACCTGGCTGGGACCGGATGGCAGACCGCTCCCCTTCCGCAACGACGCCGAAGTCCTGGATTTCCTGCAACACGCCAAAGTGGTTTCCATGCGGGAAATCGGGCAGGGCATCACCAATCCCCAGCGTGTTGAACTGGAACGGAACGGCGTGCGTGCTCGCGCCGTTTTCCGCGAGGTGAACGAGGAAAAAAGCGGCGGCGCCATGTCCGGCGGCGTCGCGGAGCTTTTCTTCCGTGACTCTTTTATCTTTGAGCCCGCCGCCTATCACTTGGGCTTGATGCTCGGCTTGGACAGCGTTCCTCCTGCCATTCTGCGCACCATCCACGGCCGCGAAGGCTCCTTGCAGCTCTGGCTGGAACAAGCCAGGCGATACACCGACACCCGCAATGAGAAGCTCGATCCGCCCGACCCCGTCCAGTGGAGCAAGCAAATCCACGTCATGCGCGTCTTTGACAACCTTATCTACAACACCGATCGCAACACCGGAAACATGCTGATCGATTCCGAGTGGCGGTTGTGGCTCATCGACCACACCCGCGCCTTCCGCCGCCAGGTGGACCTGCGCACCCCCGACATGGTGATCCAGTGCAGCCTCCCGCTCTACGAAAGCCTGAAAACTCTTGACGAGTCCGCCGTTAAGCAGCGGCTCAAACCCTTCTTGCGCGGTTACGAACTGGAGTCATTGTTCGTGCGCCGGCGCAAGCTCCTGAAACACCTGGACAAGCTCATCCAGGAGAGAGGCGAGCAACTCGTGCTCTTTGGCCAGGAATAGCCGCGTGCAGAGCTTCAACCTCCCGACCGAAGGCACCGGGGTCATCAACTTGCCGGACTTAAGGTAAACTGCTCCGCCATGACCCGCATGCTGGAGCGCGCCCTGCACCTCAGGCCGGGCGACTTGGGGCGCGGTGCCCTCCTCTTTTCCTACCTCTTCCTTATCATCACCAGCTACGTGATGGGAAAAGTGGCCCGCGATGCGCTCTTTCTCGACCGCTTCCAGGCCGTGCAGCTTCCCTATGCCGACATTGCCATTGCCGTTCTCGTGGGCTTTGTCGTAGCCGGCTATCTCAGCGTGGGACGCCGCCTCAGCGTCGCCCACTTGCTGGCAGGCAGCAACCTTTTTTTTGCCGCCAACTGCGTGCTCTTCTGGTGGCTTGCCCACTTCTACCATCAGGCCTGGCTGTACCCCGTGTTTTACGTCTGGGTGGGCATCTTTGGCGTGCTGGCGCCCATGCAGGTCTGGACCCTCGCCAACTACGTCCTGACCACCCGCGAGGCCAAGCGTGTGTTCGGCTTGGTGGGCAGCGGCGCCATCTCCGGCTGGATTGCCGGCGGCTTTCTGTCCAAGCAGGGCGCCACCCGGTTCGGAACCGAAAGCCTTCTGCTGGGCTTGGCGGTTTTCCTGGGCATTTGTTCCGTGCTGGTGGTGTTGATCTGGCGGCAGAAGGAGGCCGGCCAGCTCGATTCACCGCCGGCCGCGAAGGACGAGAACCACCCCCAATCTGTCGTCGAAAGCCTGCGCCAGGTGTGGAGCGCCCGGTACCTGCGCGCCATCGCCGCCGTCATTTGCATTTCGTCCTTTGTCACCACCATCGCCGGCTGGCAGTTCAAGGCTATCGCCAAGCAATTCCTGGTGGAGAAAAACATCCTGGCTGCCTTCTTCGGCGATTTCAATTTCTATGCCGGCATCATCTGCCTGGTCACCCAGCTGCTGTTGACGTCGCGACTGCTGCGCCGCTTCGGCATTGGCGTTGCCCTGTTTGTTGTTCCCGTGGCCCTGCTGTTTGGCACGGCGGCGGTCGCCGTTTGGGGCACCTTGGCGGCGGCCATTTGCCTCAAGGGCAGCGACCAGGTCCTGCGCTACTCCATCGACAAGTCCTCGGTGGAACTCCTGTACCTGCCCCTTTCCGTTACCGTAAAGATGCAGGTCAAG
>CAYRII010000132.1:0-7404 GCA_964424245.1 uncultured Terriglobales bacterium
GCGGCGGGTGATGAACACATTGGCGGGCTTGATGTCGCGGTGCACGATGCCACGGGAGTGCGCGGCCTCGAGCGCGTCGGCGATTTCGATGGCGAGGGAGAGCAGCTCGTCCATCTTCAACGGGCCGGAGACCGCCAAACGGTGCTTGATGGTCTCGCCATCGAGCAGCTCCATGGCAATGTAGTGCTGGCCCTCAAACTCGTCCACGTCGTAGATGGTGCAGATGTTGGGGTGGTTGAGGGCGCTGGCGGAGCGGGCCTCGCGCTGGAAGCGCTCCACGGCCTGCGTGTCCGCCGCGGACTCCATGGGCAGGAACTTGAGGGCGACGTCGCGCCGCAGCTTGGTGTCTTCGGCGTGGTACACAACGCCCATGCCACCCCCACCAAGCATTTCCACGACGCGATAGTGGGAGATGGCTTTTCCGATCATGCTGTGTTTTCCCCGTGAAAGAAGAGCGGACATCTTAGGCTGTGCGAATGAAATGAGTCAATGGCGGGCGGGCGCTCGAGATTCCGTGGCTGCGCTCGGTCGGGATGACAGAGCGCAGGAAGAGAGACAAGCAGCGGCAGATGGAAGATAATCGGGCGCGGGTTGCCGAACCTAGCGCGAGTGAGGAGCCGACGACGAGCGAAGCCCACAAATCCGAGTGTGGCGGCGGGGTTGCGTTGCGCTGGCGCGCGCCCAGCGCCGGCGACCTCATTTTTCTATCTCTGCTGTTTCTTTTGACGGCGGGGCCATGGGCTTCCAGCCTGCTGGATGATGCGGGCACGGGCTGGCACATTCGCACCGGGGAGCAGATTCTGCAGACGCTGAGCGTGCCGCGCGCGGATCCGTTTTCCTACACCGGCGGCGGGCAGCCGTGGTTTGCGTGGGAATGGTTGTATGACGCGCTGCTGGGCGCTGTGCACACTCGCCTGGGCCTCAACGGCGTGGTGCTGCTGACGGCGTTGGTGATTGCGTCCACCTTCTTCCTGCTGTATCGCCTGGCGCTGCGCGCGAGCGGCGATGCGCCCATCGCGGCGGCGCTGACGCTGCTGGCGGTCTTCGGCTCGTCCATTCACTTCCTGGCGCGACCGCACGTGGTCTCGTGGCTGTTTACGGTGATCTGGATGGCGTTGCTGGAACGGCACCGCCGGGGCGAACGCAAGGCGCTGCTGTGGCTGCCGGCGCTGATGCTGCTGTGGGTGAATCTGCACGGCGGGTTTGTGCTGGGCGTGGTGCTGCCGGGACTGTACCTGGCGGCGGAGTTGTGGACGCTGGCCGGCACGCGGGCGGCCGGCGGAGCGGATGGCGCGGCGCGGCGCACGCGGGACCTGGCGGCGGCGACCACGGCGACGCTGGCGGCGACGCTGGCCAACCCTTACGGGCTCGGCCTGCACGCGCACATCTATGGGTACCTGACGAACAGCTTTTTCATGGACCGCATCGGGGAGTTTCTTTCTCCCAACTTCCACCGCAGCGGCGATCGCTTCTTTGAGCTGCTGCTGCTGGTGGTGGTGGCGGCGCTGGCTCTGAGCCGGGAGCGGCTGCGGGCGCAGGAATTGCTGGTGACGCTGTTCGCCGTGCACGCCGCGCTCTATGCGGCGCGCAATATCCCCGTGGCGTCGATCCTGCTGGTGGCCATCATGGCGCCGCGAGTGAGCAACTGCCTGAAGGAGTGGAGCGAAGAACCCGGCCCGGCACGCTGGCTCGGTGGGCGGCCGGCGGCCTGGCGCGGCATTACGGAACGCGTCTCGCGAAGAGAACTGCAAAAGAAGATCCCTGTGTGGCCGGCGGCAGGGGTGGCCGTTCTGTTGTGGGCGGCGCTTCACGGCGGAGAGATTGGTTCTCGAAAACTGCTGGAGGCGCGCTTCCGTCCTCAGCGGCTACCGGTGGAAGCGGCGGAATGGCTGGCGGCCGAGGGCGTGCGCCAGGGCGTGTTCAGCCGCGACGACTGGGGCGGTTACCTGATCTATCGCCTGCATCCGGAGTTCAAGGTGTTCGTGGACGACCGCCACGACTTCTACGGCGAGAGGTTCGTTGCCGATCATCTGGAAGTGCTGCGCGTGGGTCCGCGGTGGAAAGAGGTGCTGCAGCGGCACGGAGTGAACTGGGTTCTGGCGCCGCCGGACTCGGCCCTGGCGGGCGCGCTCCGGGAATCTGCCGGGTGGCGGGTGGCGCACGCGGACCGAACCGCAGCAGTGTTCGCCAGGGTGATGGACGCAGGCGCAACGCAAACCAGCACGTCCGGGCGCTGAGGCCGAGGATTCCCGGCAGGGAGTACGGCGCTCCGTGGTACCTTCCCCTTGATGCAGCTTTCCACGCGGCGCATGTTCGGGTGGCTGGTGTTGCTGGTATTGTTCGCGCTCGCCGTGCGCCCCATGGTGATCCACGACTTCTGGTGGCACCTGAGCACGGGCCGGCTGGTGGTGGAAAGCGGCAGCATCCCGCACAGCGATCCTTTTTCCTACACCAGTGAAGGCAAAGAGTGGGTGGCCAACGCCTGGCTGACGCAGGCGTTGATGTACGTGACCTACCGGGCGGCGGCCTGGGGCGGGCTGATCCTGCTGTTTGCCTTGTTGATTACCGCGGCGTGGACCATGGTGTGGCGGCGCTGTCCGGGGAAGCCGTACGTGGCGGCGCCCATTTTCCTGCTGGGCGCGTTCTCCACGGCGCCGCACTGGGGCGTGAACACGCAGATGATGAGCATCGTGCTCACCAGCGTGTTTCTGTTGCTGCTGGATGGCTACGCGCGCGACGGAAACGTGCGCCGGCTGTGGTGGATGCCGGCGCTGGTGGCGCTGTGGGTGAACCTGCATCCCGCGTACCTGCTGGGGCCGGCGCTGGTGCTGCTGGTGGGTGCGGGCCTCGGGCTCGATGAACTGGCGGAGGGCCGGGGCACTCGGGCAGCCTGGCGGCGCATGGCACCTCTGGCGGGCGTGGCGGCGGCGTGCCTGGCGGCGGTGGCGCTGAATCCCAACGGGCTCCGGATGTACAGCTACCCGTTTGCAACCATGGCGTCGCCGGCCATTGCGGATAACCTGCGCGACTGGCTGCCTCCCAACTTTCACAATGCAGGAATGATTCCTTTTGCCGTGTTGATCTTTGCCACCACGACGGCACTGGCTGTCTCACCCAAACGAGCGCGATGGGGCGAACTGCTGCTGGTGACGGCGGCGGGGCTGGCGGCGCTGCGCTCGGCGCGCCACATCCCGATTTTCGCGCTGGCGGCCACGCCGCTGGTGGCGGAGCACGCCTGGCTGTGGCTGAGCGCGCAACCCTGGTTTCGCTGGCACGCCGAAGCTGCTGCGCCTGTGGGACGAACCAAGAGCTGGATGAACGTTGTGACGCTGGCGGTGGTGGTGCTGGCCGTGGGAGTACGCTTCCACGACGTGGTGGAGCGGCAGCCGGCCAGCGAGGCGGAGATTTTTCCGCGAGCGGCGGTGGAGTTTCTGCAACGCCAGCCCCAGCCCCAGCCTCTTTTTAACGACTACAACTGGGGCGGATACGTCATCTGGCACCTTTATCCCGGCTATCGCAACTACATTGACGGGCGCTCGGACATGCACGGCGATGCCCTGATGAATGAGTATTTCGCTACCGCGCGAGGCACTCCGCGATGGCGGCAGACGCTGCATCGCTTCGGCGTGAGGAGCGCCCTGGTAAAGCCGGATTCTCCGATTGCGGTCCTTCTGAGCCAGGAGCCCGGTTGGAAGATGGTCTATCAGGACCGGCAGGCGGCCATCTTCGCGCGCCAGGAATAGTTGGGGAGGGAAGAAGGGATTTCCGGGTAGCCCAGCGTTTTCCCATTCTGGGAAAACCACCACTGTCGCGCGGGTGAGCCTGGCACCAGGGTGGAATGTCTCAAAAGTAAGACACTCGACGTTTTGGGGTCACGGGCAAGATGTGTAAGTTGTTGAAAACAATTGATTAATAAAATCACCCAGGTAGGGCGAGAGTGCGCCCTGAATTGCAGTAGGTAACGGGCAGAGCGCGGTCGGAAGAATTTCAAGCCCGCTCCAGAGGAGAGGAAAAGACATGAACGAGCTACTTCGCAAAATGTGGTCGGATGACGAAGGCCAGGACATCGCGGAATACGCGTTGATGCTGGCGGTCATTCTGGTGGTCGTGATTGGTGCGGTGCGCACCATCGGCAGCAACGCCAGCGACATCTTCAGCGCAACGGCGGATCAGCTGACGACATAAGGGGCGGAAGCGGCAGGTGAGACTCATCCCGTCTTCACCTGTCGCACCGCGCAGTTCCTACTCGAAGTCCAATCCAGCGTGGGTCGGAAGCGGCCGGCGCAAAATCCATAAGGAGGATCCTTGAAGAATCTTCTACGCCAAGTGTGGATGGATGATGAAGGCCAGGACATCGCCGAATATGCGTTGATGCTGGCAGTGATTCTCGTGGTGGTGATCGGCGCGGTACGTTCCATCGGCAGCGGGGCCAGCGACATCTTCAGCGCCACGGCCGAACAGCTAACGACGTAAGCAGAGTCATTTAACCGGCCAGACCGGCGGAGACGAGAACCAGCGAAACTGCCGGGCACGGGAAATCAGGAGCCGCAGGGAGTATCCTTCCGAGACGGCGCCTGCAGAGATTCTTCCGGAGATGGCCGCGCAATTTTTGTTCGAGGGCGAGGGTCGAGCCGGGCGCCCCGGGGGGAGCCCGGCCGTGGCCTTCTGCCGGGTATGACGGGCGGCCAGTTCCTTCCCGGCCCTCCAGAGACGAAAACCGGTTCGCGAGAAGCGGCTGCCGAAGCCCGATAGAAGATGGCGCGGCGCTCCTCGGGAACACAAACCGAAAGCAAGGCGGGACCATGTCCGGGTTTTTGTGGAATGCCTTCGTTGTCGCCTTCGCGCTGACATGCGCGATTGGCGATGCGCGCTGGCGCAAGATTCCGCGCACGTTCACCACGTGTGGTGTAATAGCGGGACTGGCATTCCACTTCTACACCGGCAGCCTGGCTTCGGCGGCGGCGGCCAGCTTCCTGGGATTTGCCGTGGGCCTGGCGTTCTTCCAACTGGGCGCCATCGGAGGCGGAGACGTCAAACTGATGGCGGCACTGGGGGCGCTGTTGGGGTTGCAACCCTGGCTGGTGGCCATGCAGATCGCCGTATTTGTAGCGGCGCTGATGGCGGTGGCGCAGATCTTCCGGCGCGGGGCGTGGCGGCAGACGCTGAGCAACATGGGCGAAATCCTGCGCGCGCTGCGGGAGCAGGGCTTGCGGGCGCATCCGGCGATCAACGTGCGCAATGCGGCCATGATCCGCGCTCCGTTTGGAGTAGCGGCGGCCTGCGGCACCCTGTTTGCGGTGATGACGGCGGGATAAGAGATGCGGAGGAAGCCACAATGCGGGCAGAAAGGGGGAACGCTGCTGGAAGGCGCGATCACCTTACTGCTTTTTTTTATGTTGATTTTCGGCGTCCTGGAATTTGGACGGGCGTACAATCTATACCAAGTGGCGACCAACGCGGCGCGGGAAGGGGCGCGGCTTTCCGTGGCCCCGTTTCCGGGAACCAACACGCTGCCCACGGACGCAGAGGTGGCGGCGCAGGTGCAGAAATTTCTGGACAGCGCCGGGGCACGCGGCGCGACGGTAGTGGTTTCGCAAACGGCCGCAGGACCGGAGGTGAACAACGTAACCCCGGTCTACACGCAAGTGGACGTGACGGTGCCGTACCGGTTCCTGTTCTTCGGGTTCGGCACGGTCAACCTGGGGGCCCACGCACGCATGCGCAACGAGAACTCCCCCTGATGGGGAGGACGAGATGAGAGGCAGATTTACGCGGAACAAAGAACGAGGGACACAGGTGGCAGAACTGGCGATGGTTCTGCCGTTGCTGCTTTTCCTGGGCCTGGCGGTGAGCGAGGGCTCGGGGTTTGTGCGCGTGCACCAGATCCTGAACAACGCGGCGCGGGAGGGGGCGCGGCTTTCCAGCCTGCCGGAAAATTTTCAGGGCGTGCCCAGCATCAAGGACGCGGTGGTGTCCTACGCCACGACCAACGGCGTGCCCATCACGGCGAATGACGTGACCATCAACCAGTGCGCCATCATCGTCACCACGACGGGCATCAACAAGTGGGCCTCGCAGGTGACGGTGACCCATGTGTACACCATGAGGTACATGCCGCGGATTCCCTGGTTCAACGTGCGCAACACGGTGACGCTCAGAGGGACGGCGGAGTTTGTGAACTTTTACGGCTGCTAAAGCCAAGCGAAAGACGGGGGAGGAGCGATGGATCGCAGACGGTTCGTCATCATCGGAGTGCTGGCCCTGGCGCTGGCCGGGCTGGTGAGTTTTGGCGTGCTGCGCGTGCTGCAGGGCTCGCAGTCGGCGGGGCGGCAGGACATGGTGAAGGTAGTGGTGGCTGCGACCAACCTTATGGTGGGGCAGGCGCTGGCGGAATCGGACCTCAAGGAAGTCCCCATGCCGGCGGGGCAACTGCCCAAAGACGTCTTCGTGGGCAAGAAGGACGTGGTGGGCCGGGGCGTGATCATCCCCATGCAGGAGAAGGAGCTGGTGCTGAACAGCAAGCTGGCGCCGCGGGAGGCGGGCGCGGGACTACCGCCGAAAATTCCGCAGGGCATGCGAGCGATTTCGGTGCGCGTGCGCGAAGACGTCTCGGTGGCGGGTTTCACGCTGGCGGGGACGCGCGTGGATCTTTTGCTGACCGGCAACATTGACCCCAACAACGACCCCACGAAGATCACCACCACGACGGTGCTGGAGAACGTGGAAGTGCTGACCGCCAACCAGGAGCTGCAGTCGGATGGGACGCCCAAGAAGGACGTGTCGGTGGTGACGCTTCTGGTCTCGCCGGAAGACGCACAGAAGCTGACGCTGGCGAGCACGCAGGGCAACATCCGGCTGTCGTTGCGCAACCCGATGGACCGTGAGGAAGTCAAGCCGCCGCCGCAGGAGTACGGGCCGCTCTACGCGGAGGCGGGCCCGCCCAAGCCGGTAGCCGTGCCGGTGCGAACGGCAGGAAGGCGAACCACGATGCGGGCGGCGCCGGTGCGACAGGCGTACGTGGTGGAAACCATCCGCGGCGACAAGCGGGATGAAACCAAGTTCTAGTTGCGGAAACTTTTCGAAGGCGGAGAGAGGCATGAAGAACACGACGGGGATGCGGTGGCTGGTGGGATGCGGACTAGCAGTGACCCTGGTGCTCGTTTCCGTGCCGGCGCCGGCGATGCAGGCAGCGGCCGAAGCCGGAGCCATGATGCCGAAAACGGCGGCGCCGGCGAGCCGGCTGGGCAGTGCGATCCAAGGCGCGCAACAGCGCGCGGCGGGGGCGCTGGCCACGCCGCAGTCTGCGGCCACACCTGCGGCGAACATGCCGGCGGGCGCAGTTGCAGACCAGGCCCCGGAACAGGTCGAGGCAAGCGCCTCGGTGCCGTTGCGGGTGATGGTGGG
>CAYRII010000133.1:0-7398 GCA_964424245.1 uncultured Terriglobales bacterium
TGCCACCTCATTCCATCCCCCGCCTGAGCCATCCCCCGGCAACCTCCAGGGTCTGAGAATCTAGCCAGAGCTCTCCTTTTCTCCAAAGGACGCATTCGTGCGTCCATCTCTGCCTGTTTTCACACGGAGGAATCATGAGAGCCGCATGCATTGTCATGTTGCTGGTCGGAGCCTGGAGCACCGCGAACGCCCAAGATCCCTATGCCGGCGTGGCCGCGCTGCTGCCACAAGAGCACGCCGCCCACCGCACAACAGTCAGGCCTTTGACGCTGCCTGAGTTGGAAGCCGCCGCCCTTCAAGGGAATCCCGACATTCGTGTCGCCGCACGACGTGTGGCCATGCTGGAAGCACGCCACCCGGCCGCGGGCGCCCTGGACGACCCGCAATTCATGTATCGAGGCTGGGGTGTTCCCCTGCGGCGGCCCTGGAACCTGAATCAAGCTACCAACATGTTCATGCTGAGCCAGGCCATACCGGGAGCGGGCAAGCGCGGGCTGAGCTTTGAAATTGCAGGAGAGGACATTGAGGTGGCTCGCGCAGAACTCGAGGTAGTGCGGCAAGAGGTGCGCGTGCAGGTGCGCCGGGCCTACTCCCGGCTGCTGCGGCACTACGACCAACTGCGCGTCCACGACGAGCATGTGGCGCTGGCGCGGCAGGCGGTGGAGGCCGCGCGCATCAAGTACGTGGTGGGGCGTGTGCCTCAGCAGGACGTGCTCAAGGCGCAAGTTGCGCTGACCCGGCTGGCCGACCACCTGGTGCAGCTGGAACAGGAAGGCGGACTGGCGCGCACGGAACTCAACGCCTTTGTGGGGCGCGATCCAAGCCAGGCTGTGGAAGTAGCCGGCAGCTACGCTATTCCCCATCAACTGCCTGCCCTTGCCGAATTAACCCGGCTGGCCGAAGAAAACCGGCCGGAATTGCAAGCGGCCGTGGCAGCGGTGCGACGCGAACAGGCCCGGACGCGGTTGGCCGGCAAGGCCTACACACCCGATGTCACGGTGGCGGCCGGATTCATGCTGCAACCCGCGGGCTCGGAGTTTCGCTCCACGTACATGGCCGAGTTTTCCCTCAGCCTGCCCTGGCTGAACCGCAAGAAACACGACGCGGAGATCGCCGGGGCACAAGTAGAACTCAGCCTGCAAGAGGCCGAGTATGAAAGCCGCCGCATTCAGGTATTCCGGCAGATTCAGGAGGCGCTGATCCGAGCCGCCGCCGCACGACGACTGGTAGAGATCTACGGCAAGACTCTGCGTCCCCAGGCACGGGCGGTGATGAAGGCCACGGCGGCCGCTTATGAGACCGACCGGACCGACTTCCTGAACCTGCTCGACAGCCAGACGACCGCGCTGGAAGTGGAATCCTCCTACTTTCAATCGCTAGGCACGCTGGAAGAGAGACTGGCCGACCTGGAGCGGGCGGTGGGCGCTGCTTTGCCTGCGGCGTCTCGCGAAACTGCGCAGAATACCGCGCCGGAGGTGCAGTGATGACGGGGAACGAAAAACGCATTGCCGCAACTGGAGTCCTTGCGGGGCTGGTTCTGGCGAGCGTTCTCTACGCCAGCTATCGATTCGCACGTGGCGAAAGCGTGGCGCCAACGGCCGCTTCGACCACTCGAAACCATTCTCCGGCTGAGCCTGCGCCAGACGATGCAATGGCCACAGGCGCATTTGTGCAGGTGGAGATGACCGCAGAGGAACAGAAGGCCATCCAGCTGCGCACGGAGGAAGTTCACCGGCGCGACTTGCAACGATCCGTACTTGCCGTGGGGCGGGTAGAGGAAGCCGAAACGCGCCTGGCAACCATCAGCGCGCGCGTCGGAGGGCGCATCGACCGCCTGTTCGCGGATTACACAGGACAGGAACTGAAACAGGGTCAGGCCATCGCGCTTCTCTACAGTCCCGAGGTCGTGGCCAGTGCAGAAGAGTACCGGCTCGCCCGCGAGCACCTGGAAAAGCTGGGGCCGGGCGCGGCGCCACGGGCCGTCGAGCAGGCCCGCGACCTGGTGGAGGCCAGCCGGCGCCGGCTGGAACTCTGGGGAATCCGCGAAGAGCAGGTACGTGAGCTGGAACAATCGGGCGCGCCACGGATACACATCACCATCTCCTCACCCGTGAACGGCATCATCACCGAGCGCCGTGTCACGCAGGGCCAATACGTCCGCGAAGGCGACGTGCTGTACACGGTCAGCGACCTGAGCACGGTTTGGGTGAAGGTGGACGTATTTGAAACGGACTTGCCGCTGGTGAGGGTGGGCCAACCAGTGGAGATCACAACGGAATCGATGCCGGGGCGCACGCTCGCCGGGCGCGTTGGATTCATCGAGCCCATGCTGAATCCGCAAACGCGCACCGTAGCGGTGCGCATCGAGGTGAAGAATCCTCGGATGAGCCTGCGCCCGGGAATGTACGTCCATGCCACGCTCCTGAGTCGTGCCGAAAAGACTCTGGCCGTTCCGCGCTCCGCGGTGCTGGACACAGGAATGCGCAAAGTGGTGTACGTCGCCCTGGGCGGCGATGCCTTCGAGGGTCGCCAGGTGGAGGTGGGTCCTCCCGGCGAGAAGTACTACCCCGTGCTGGCGGGACTGAAAGAAGGCGAACGCGTAGTCACGCGCGGAAATTTCCTGATTGACTCGCAAACGCGAATTACCGGTGGAATGACCGGATTGTTCGGTGGTTCAAAGGAGTTTGCCGGAGAACCGACGGCGGCGCAGAAAAACGGATGGAAAGTGACGCTGCAAGTAGAGCCAGACCCGCCCCTTGGCGGCACGGAAAACGATTTCCTGGTCTCGCTGACCGGGCCGGACGGGAAAGCGGCGAGCGACGCGCAGGTACGCGTGGAATTGCTGATGCCGGCCATGCCTGCCATGGGCATGGCGGAGATGCGTGCTTCGGCGGAGTTGCGCTGGGACGGCCAACAGTACCGCGGCAAGGCGAGCATTCCCATGGCAGGCAGATGGAGCGTGACCGTGGAGGCGCTGCGCGGTGGGAAGCGCTTGGCGCGCTATCGTACGCAACTGAACGCGCGCTAGAAGGAGCGAACCATGATTCAGCAATTGATCGAATTTTCGTTACGCAACCGCTTCCTGATCCTTCTGGCTTATGTCCTGGTGGCGGTGTGGGGCTATTGGGCGCTGCTGCGCACTCCCATCGACGCCATTCCCGATCTTAGCGAAAACCAGGTGATCGTCTTTACCGACTGGCCGGGGCGCAGCCCGCAGGAGGTGGAAGACCAGGTTACCTATCCGCTCACCGTCAACTTGCAAGGGCTTCCGGGAGTGCGCACGGTACGGTCGTCATCGGCCTTTGGCTTTTCGATGGTCAACGTGATTTTCGAAGAGAGCGTGGACATCTACTTTGCGCGCACGCGAGTGCTGGAGCGGCTGAACCTGGCTGCCAGCGCGCTGCCCGCTGGCGTAGTGCCTACGCTGGGACCGGACGCCACAGGCGTGGGGCAGGTGTTCTGGTACACGGTGGAAGGACCGTACGATCCAGGCGCGCTTCGCTCGCTACAGGACTGGTTCATCCGCTACCAGCTCAATGCGGTACCGGGAGTGGCAGAAGTAGCCAGCATCGGGGGATTCGTCCGGCAGTACCAGATAGACCTGGACCCGGTGCGACTCCGCGGATACGGCGTTTCCACGCGGGAGTTGCTGGAAGCCGTGGAACGCAGCAACAACAACGTGGGCGCGAAGGTCGTGGAGTCTGGCGACATGGAGCTGGTCGTGCGCGGGCTGGGCCTGATCCGCTCGGTGGAGGACATCGAGAACATCGTGGTGGCGGAGCACGCGGGCACGCCGGTCTACGTGCGCAACGTGGCGCACGTGCAACTGGGACCGGACTTCCGCCGCGGAGTGCTCGACAAGGGCGGCCAGGAAGCAGTTGGGGGCGTGGTCGTGGTGCGCTACGGCGCAAATGCCCTCGAAGCCATCGACGCAGTCAAAGAGAAGATCCGAACCATAGAGCCGGGCCTGCCGGACGGAGTGAAGATTGTCGCTTTCTATGATCGGAGTTCGCTGATCCGGCATGCCGTGGACACACTGCGCTGGGCGCTGCTGGAAGAAGTGCTGCTGGTAACGCTGGCGCACATCGTCTTCTTGTGGCACTTCCGCAGCATCCTGATCGTGACGCTGCCCTTGCCGCTGGCGGTGCTGATCGCCTTCGGGTTCATGCACCACACCGGCATCTCTTCAAACATCATGTCGCTGGGCGGGATTGCCATCGCCATCGGCGTGCTGGTGGATGCGGGCATCGTGATGACGGAAAACGTGCTCCGCCATGCGGAACGCTACGCCGACGAGCATGGGCATTACGAAAGCCAGATTGGGAACATCGTGCGCCAGGCGGCGCTGCAGGTGGGACGCCCGATTTTCTTTTCCATGGCCATTATCATTCTGGCGTTCGTGCCCGTATTCGCGCTTACAGGCATGGAGGGCAAGCTGTTTCACCCGTTGGCGTTCACCAAGACGTTCGCCATGGTAGGGGCAACGCTGCTTGCGGTGACGCTGGTCCCGGTGCTGTGCACACTGCTGATCCGGGGAAAGCTCCACCGCGAGGAGCAAAACCGGGCGATGCGCGTATTGCGCGCCGCCTACGAGCCCCTGCTGCGCTGGGCCCTGGGGCACCGGCTCGCCACCCTGTCGGTGGCGGCTGCGTTGTTCGTTGCTGCGTTGTACACAGCATCGACCATCGGGTCAGAGTTCATGCCTCCCCTGGACGAAGAAACGGCGATGTACATGCCGATTGCTGACCCCAGCATTTCGTTGACCAAGGCCACCGAACTGATGCGGGAGCAGGACCGCATTCTGGCCGAGGATCCGGCGGTGGCGATGGTAGTGGGCAAAATCGGGCGCGCGGAGACTTCCACCGACCCCGCGCCCATCAACATGACCGAGACCATCCTCACGCTCAAGCCAAGAAGCGAGTGGCCGGCGGGGACGACCAAGGAGGACATTCTGCAGCGCCTGGACGCCAAATTGCGCATGCCGGGTGTGACCAACATCTGGACGCAGCCCATCCGCAACCGGATTGACATGCTGTCAACCGGCATCCGCACGCAGGTCGGGGTGAAGATTTTCGGCGATGACCTCAGGGTCCTCGAAGCGAAGGCGGCGGAGATCGAGCGCGTGTTGCGCGAGATTCCCGGTGCTGTGGACTTGTACGCCGAGCGCATCACAGGAGCGCCGTATCTGGAAATCGACATCGATCGGAAGGCGGCGGCGCGATACGGAATCCACGTAGGCAACATCCACGACGTCATCGAAACCGCCATCGGCGGGAAGAACCTCGGTATGACCATCGAAGGGCGGGAGCGCTTTCCCGTACGCGTGCGCTACGCGCGCGATTTTCGCGAGAACCCGGAGGAATTGGGTCGCGTGCTGGTGGCCGGCGCGAACGGCGTGCAAATCCCTCTAGGGCAACTGGCTGAAATTCGCACCGTGATGGGACCCTCGATGATCTCCAGCGAAAGCGGCCTGCTGCGGGGAACGGTGTTGCTGAACGTGCGCGGGCGCGACGTGGGCGGATTCGTCGAGGAGGCTTCCCGCGCTGTTGCCGAGCGCGTGCCCATGCCCGCAGGCTACTACGTGGATTGGAGCGGACAGTACGAAAACCAGCTTCGGGCCACGCGGCGGCTGCAGCTCGTAGTTCCGGTGGTGTTTCTGGTGATTCTGGTGCTGCTGTACCTGACGTACCATTCGTGGAAAGAAGCCCTGCACGTCATTCTGGCAGTGCCTTTCGCGCTGACGGGCGGCGTGTTTCTGCTCAAAGCGCTGCACTACAACTTTTCGGTGGCGGCGTGGGTGGGATTCATCGCCCTGTTTGGAACCGCGGTGCAGACCGGTGTGGTGATGGTCATCTACCTCGAGGAAGCCGTGAAGCGCAAGATTGCCGCCACCGGCCCGCTGACCAGGGCGAGTCTGCGGGAAGCCATCATGGAAGGAGCGCTGCTGCGCCTGAGGCCCAAAGTCATGACCGTGGCCACGGTGGTGGCGGGGCTGCTGCCCATTCTGTGGTCCACGCGGACGGGAGCCGAGGTCATGAAGCCCCTGGCCGCTCCTGTGCTGGGCGGGATGGCCAGTTCGCTCCTGCACGTTCTGGTGGTTACACCCGTGATCTTTGCCTGGCTGCGCGAACGGGAGCTGGGAAAAGCCGCGCTGGCGGAGCAGCCGGAATCGCGGCCGGGCTTGTAATTCTTATTCGTAGCGCAGAGCTTCGATGGGGTCGAGGTTGGCGGCCTTCCACGCCGGGTAGATGCCGAAGACGAGGCCGAAGCCCCAGGCCAGCACCAGCGCGAGCGCGATCCAGAACAGGGACATCTGCGCGGGCAATGACTCAAAGATGAAGCGCACGCTGTAGGTGATGACAGCGCCGCCCAAAATCCCCAG
Organism: uncultured Terriglobales bacterium; assembly: GCA_964424245.1. Classification (GTDB taxonomy): domain Bacteria; phylum Acidobacteriota; class Terriglobia; order Terriglobales; family Acidobacteriaceae; genus CAYRII01. The sequence goes on from CAYRII010000133.1 coordinate 6,383, forward strand.
AACACCTCCCACACCCGAGAGCAAGATGGCCTCGGTGCTGAACTGCATGAGGATGTCGAACTTGCGGGCGCCGATGGCCTTGCGCACGCCGATCTCGCGGGTACGCTCGGTCACCGAGACCAGCATGATGGTCATGACGCCCACGCCGCCCACGATCAGAGCGACGCTGCCCACGGCGAACAGGAAGATGAAAAGCCCTCCGGTGATCTGGTCCCAGAACTGGGTCATGGAGTCCTGGGTGAAGATGGCGAAGTTATCGGGCTCGTTGAAGCGAACCTTGCGGCGGCGGCGCAGCAGGTCGCGCATCTCGTCCTTGGCCTTGGGAATGTCTTCGCGCGAGGTGGCCTTGACGCTGATCCAGTGGTCTTTCAGCTCGGGATGCAGCTTGCGAAAGGTGGAGAGCGGGAAGTAGACGATGTTGTCCTCGGGATTGGACCCGGAGCCGAGCACGGTCTTGCGGGGAGCGGCTACGCCCACCACTTGGAACATCTGCCCTTCGATATTGATCTCGCGGCCGAGAGCCGAACGCGTATCGAACAGGGTATTGGCGGTCTCCGAGCCCAGGACGATGACCGGGGAATGATTCCCCTCATCGAACTCGCTGAACCAGCGCCCCTCCTGCATATTGAGGTCGAAGACTTCCTTCACCGTGGGCGTGTCACCCTCGAGGATGACGTTCTTGGCGCGGCGGTCACGGTACTTGACCACGTAAGAGCCGACGCCGAACTCGGGGAGAAAATGACGCACGCCGGCGGTGACGTACTTGACGTGCGGCAGGTGCTTCATGGCCTCAGCGTCCTCGAACGAGAGCGGTTTGCGGGTGCGCCAGCCTTCGGGAGCGCGGCCGAAGGTGAAGACGTCCAGGTGAAAGGCCATGACGATGTTGGAGCCCATCTCGGCGACCATGCCAAGGCCCAGAACGATTTCGCCAGGGCCATCGCCGTCAAGCCGGATGACGCCAGGCTTCGGATCGCCCGGGGCCGGTACTTCGCCGAGCGCGGCGAGCACAAGAAGGC